>JANXTD010000033.1 GCA_025352585.1 Fimbriiglobus sp. | reverse complement strand
AGTTGGCAAGCGGCCATTCGGAAGAATTGTCAGAAAGTTCGCCCGAGGCGTGACATGGCCGGTAGGCGGCGGAGCCACGGACAGCGGCCGGTGGGCCGGGAGGTTATCCCGCGGGTGCGGTCAGGATCGCGCGGAAGGCGGCCAGGATCGCGCCGAGGTTGTCGATGTAGAAGCGGGTTGCGTGCAGGGTGACCGCCGGGCCGGCGAGCCGCAGGAACTGCCACGCCTCGCCGGTGGTCACGACGCCGTAGAGGCTGCCGCCGGCGAAGCCCGCCCGCTCGTTGAACAGCCGCGCGCCGAGCAGTTGCGCGACGCACTGGCCCAGGCCGACCTCAATGTCGCCACGCTTCGCCTCCAGCACGGTCACCAGCGGGGCACGCAAGCGGGGGACGGGGGCGGTCAGCGCGAGGATGTAATCGCACTCGCCGGTGAGACCTTGACTCGCGTCGATGTCGAGCCGCTGGCCGGAGTAGATCGCCAGTTCGCCGCCGACGAGTCCGCGGCAGGCCAGCAAGATCGGGGCGACGAGGAACTCGGAGCGCGCCTTCTCGCTGACCAGCGCGGCGACGGCCCGGCCGCGGTCGAGTTGCTCGCCGAGCCACGCCGGGACGGGGACCGCCGGCAGGTCTCCGAAGAGGTCGCCCAGCGATGTCGTGAGGGCGAACTTCGCCTCGACGGACTCCAGCGTAAAGTCGGTATACGGCATCGACTCACCTTACGACGCGGGCACGGACTCGTCAGCCCGACGCGCCTTGCGGAGGAGGTGGCGGCGGCCCCTGGGTCAGGCACGCGCCCAAGGCTTCGAGCAGGACCGGCGAGTCGTGCCGGCCGAACGCCATCATGCCGAGAAGGCCCATGACCGCCGCCGACTCGGCCGGGTCGAGCGAGCCGCGGGTCTCGGGGCGGAGGAAGTCGGCGAGTCTATTCTGCACCGTCACGTCGTGCGCCAGGCGGTCTCGATCGCCAGGTCGTGCCGGCCGGTGTCACCCCATCGTCGGGCAACGGCCCGCCCGACGCCAGCGGAAAGTCCCGGCGACCCGTCCGCGCCGTGGCCCCCGGTGGCGGCACAGCCCTTTTCGCGGCCTCGGCGGGGCGGCACCGCACCTTGGCCGGCCGCGGGGCGTAGCTATCGTGTCGGCGTACGCCGCGACCCAGTTCCCGAGGACGACCCGTGAAGGCGAACGCCCTGCCGCCCGAACCGACCCCGCCCCCGGCCGACGCCGCGCCGCCGGGGCCGGCCGCGCCCAAGTCGGCGGCGTGGCCGGAATGGTTCGCCGCCGTGGATGTCGTGCTGGCGCTCGTCGGCGTGGTCCTGGCGTTCCTCCTGGCGTCGTTCGCGGCGCGGCACTCCGACCTCTGGCTGCACCTCGCCGGCGGCCGCCTGATTTCCGAGGGCAAGCTGAGCCTCGGGTCCGACCCGCTGGGCTTCGCCGACCCGGAGCGGCCGTGGGTCCGCACCTCGTGGCTGTTCGACCTCGCCGCCTACCTCGCCTACCGGGCCGACCCCACCGGCGTGGTCCTCGTCGCCGCCAAGGCGGCCGCGTTCGCCGCGGCGTTCGGGCTGTTCGCGCTGCTGCGGCGGCCCGGCCACGCGCTGTGGCCGTGGGCCGTGCTGGGCGTCGTGGCGGCGCTGGCCGCCGCCCCCTACGCGACCCTGCGGCCGGCCGTCGCCTCGATGCTGATGCTGTCGCTGACGATGGTGCTGATCGCCCGCTTGCGCTGGCGCGCCGACTCGTGGCGCGAGCCGCTGATTCTGGCTGGCGTGTTCGCGCTGTGGGCCAACCTCGACGCCTGGTTCTTCCTCGGGCCGCTGGCCCTGGCGTGCGTCCTGGTCGGCGAGTCGGTCCAGCGGCAACTCTTCGGCCCCCCTTCCGCCAACAGCGCCGACCCCGCCGACCCGTTCGCCCCCGCGCCGCCGGTCATTGCGCTGGCCAAGGCGCTCGGCCTGGGGGTCGCGGCCTGCCTGCTGAACCCGTTCCTGCTGGCGGGGCTGGTCAAAGACCCCGGCGAGGCGCTGGCGCAACTGCTGCCGATGGAACTCGGCTTCGGCCTGCCGGCGGGGGCGACCGAGTCGTACGACCTCGTCGGCCTGACCTACACGCCGCTGAGTTCCACTTACGCCTTGAGCGCGGGCCTCGGCAACAGCGTCAACGGCTACTCGTACGCCGCGCTGGTCGTCGCGGGGGCCGGCTCGCTGGCGCTCGGCTTCGGCCGGCTGCGCGTCGGGCACGTCGTCCTCTGGGCGGCGTTCGCGGGGCTGTCGCTGCTGCACGTCCGGCTGATCCCGTACTTCGCCGTGGTCGCCGCGCCGCTCGCCGCGGGGCACCTCAACGGCCTGTCGGGTCGGCTGCGGCTGGGGAGTAGCGCGGACCCGAAGACGCGCATCCTGCTGACCGCCTGCGGCCTCGGCCGGGTGGTGTGCGTGGCCCTGGCGGCGACCTTGCCACTGATGACCTACCCCGGCTGGCTGCACCCGCAAGTCGCGGCGCGCTCCGCCCGGAACCGCCTCGACTGGTCGCTGGCCCCCGAGCCGGGCCTCGAGCGGTCGGCCAAGCTGGTCGCCGCGCTGCACGCCGACGGGTCGATCCCCGACGGCTCGCGCGGCCTGAACACCAGCGCGGAGTTCGGCAACTACCTCGCCTGGCACGCGCCGGCGGTGCGCGTCTTCGTCAACGGCCGCTACCCGCTGCACCGCCACGAACTGCCGGACCTGGTCGCGGCGCGGCAGGGCGTCGGCGCGGGCGACCCGGCCACGGCGGCGTCCCGGTCCAACGAGCTGAACCGCGTGGTCGCCGCCCGCGAAGTCACCTACCTCGCCGTCGCCGGGCCGACGGAGCCGCGGCTCGACACGCAGTCGGGGCACCGCCTCGACGCGCGGGGGTCGCTCGGGCTGGCCAGCGACGACGCCCGCTGGGTGCTTTGGCACCTCGACGGCCGGCTGGCGCTGTTGGGCCGCGTCAGCGGCGACGCGGCGGCGGACGGCCGGGTCCGGGCGCTGAAGTTCGACGCGGCGCGGCTCGCGTTCGGGCCGGACCTGCCGCGACTGCCGGAGGCCAAGGCGACCCCGCCGTCCTTCGCGCCCGAGGAGGCGGCCGAGCAGTTCCTCGACCGGCCGCCGGCCGTGCCGCCGGAGCTGGACGACGCGGCGGCCTACCGCGTCTACGCCGACTACGCGCGCTTCCGGGCGGAGTTCGAGTCCGGCCGCCGGGCCGAGGCGGAGCAGTTCGCCGCGATGGCGGTCCTCGGCGCGGGCCGCACCACGCCGCCGCGGCCACGGCCGCCCGAGGACGACGCCTTCACGACGCCGGTGCTAGTGATCCGCGCCGCCCGGCAGGCGGCCGCGGCCAACCCGGCGCTGGCCGAGCCGCACGCGCTGCTGGCCGAGGCGTACGCGTTGCCCTTCGCGCCGGTCCTCGACGTGCCGCTGTTCTCGGGGCTGAGCGAGCGGCAGTTGCAGACGCTGACCGCGCAGTACCGCGCCCTGGAGCGCGTGCCGGTGGCCGGCTTCCCGCGCGGCGGCGGGGTCGGCCCGGACGCGGTGCTGGAGCAGTCGTTCGCGCTGGCGGGCAACTTCGAGCAGACCGGCCAGCTCGACGCGGCCCAACTCGCCTACGACCGCCACGTCGCCTACTTCGAGGCGCTGCCCGAGGCGGCGCGGAAGGCCGTGGCGGGGGCGGCCAAGCCGGGCGCGAAGCCCGAGGACGCGCTGAAGGCCCGCCGCGCCGACATGCAGGCCCGCCAGGACAACTACGGCCGCGAGGTGCTGCGCCGCCGCGACGCCGTCAACCGCGTCCCCGACCCGCTCACCCGCTTCGGGGCCGCGGCGCAGAGCGGCCTGCCGCTGCTCGCGGCCGACCTGTTCAACGCGATCCCCGCCGACCCCGCGAAGCCGATCCCGCCGCAAGTCGTGGTCACCAAGGTCGCCCTCGAGCTGCGCGCCGGCCGGCTGGAGGAGGCCGCCGGCGACTTGGCGGCGCTCGACGACCGCGTCCAGGAGATTTTCCGGTCCGGGGCGAACGAGGACGTGGCCTACGGCTTCCGGGTACTGCAAATGGCGGCGGCGCGGCTGGAGGGCAACCCCGGCAGCCCCGCCGCGGTCCGGCCGCCGCCGCCCGGCGCGCCGGCCCCGACCGCCGCTCGGGTCACCTGGGACCCGACCGCGGCGCGGGTGCCGGAGGTGCTCGTCGGCTTGCAGGCGCTGGCCGGCGGCACCGTCGCGCCGGTGGTCTCCGACCAGGCCGGCCCGTCGCGCGCGCCGCTGGTCGGCTACCTGAACCGCATCCTGCAAGCCCGCGAGGCGCTGCAACAGGAGTCGTACGCCAGCTCCGACCGGGCGCTGCTGGCGCTGCTCGACGGCAACGTCGCCGACGCGAGGGGCTGGCTGCTGGACTCGCTGAAGCCGCAAGGCGTGCCGCTGGCCGAGTTGGGCGACGCCGAGCGCGCCGCCCGCGCCGAGCGCTACCTGCGGCTGATCGACCGCGCCGCGACGCCCCGCGCGAAGTGACGGCCCGGCGGCGGGCTTTTTCGCCGACCGTCGCGCCGATCGTGTCCTAAGAGTTCCTGCGCGGCCGCAACGGCGTTCCCCGCAGTTAACACTCTGGACGAGGCAACGACGTGACCAACGCCGCGACGTTCGAGGGCGTCGAAAAAACTTACAAGACGGGGCTGCTCGGCCGCGGCGGGGTGCCGGCCGTCCGCGGCGTCTCCCTCGACGTGCCGGCCGGCAGCGTGTTCGGCCTGCTCGGCCCCAACCGCGCCGGCAAGACGACGCTCGTCAAACTCCTGCTCTCGCTCGCCGGGCCGACTGCCGGGCGCGTGACGCGCCTCGGCGAGCCGGCCCGCCACCGGGACACGCTGGCGCGCGTCGGGTACATGCACGAGAACCACGCCTTCCCGCGCTACCTGAGCGCGCGCGAAGTGCTGCACTTCTACGGCGGCCTCGCGGGCGTGCCGTCGGGCGAGTTGACCGGCCGCGCCGAGAAACTGCTGGAGCGCGTCGGGCTGGCCGACCGCGGCCGCGAGCCGATCGAGCGCTTCAGCAAGGGCATGGTGCAGCGCCTCGGCCTGGCCCAGGCGCTGATGAACGACCCCGACTTGCTCATCCTCGACGAGCCGACCGAAGGCCTCGACCTCACCGGCCGGCAACTGCTGCGCGAGGTCGTCGCCGAGAGCCGCGCCGCCAAGAAGACGGTGCTGCTCGTGTCGCACGTCCTGGGCGAAGTCGAAGAGTTGTGCGACGAGTTGGCCGTCGTCGTCGCCGGCAAGGTCGCCTACCGCGGCAACTTGAACGCCCTGATCGGCCCGGCCGGGCCGCAGCGCCGGCCGCTCGAAGCCGCGCTCCGCAAGCTCTACACCGAAGGAGGCCAGCCGTGAGCTTGCCCGCCGCGATCCGCACCGTGCGCTGGATGGTCCGGGACACGTTCCGCCAGGCCGTCTCGACCAAACTCGCCTGGGTGATGCTGGCCACCACGGCCGCCTGCACGGCGCTGTGCCTGAGCGTGAGCGTGACCGGCGACGAGCGCCGCGGGAGCAACCGCGACTTCCGCGGGGCCGTCACCGTGACCGAGGCGATCCGGCTGGGCCGCGAGGTCGCCGCCGCCGCCGGCCGGCCCGACGTGAGCGCCGAGGAGGCCGAGCAACTGGGCCGACAGCGCGCCAACGGCGACGGCGTGCCGGTCGCCGGCGGGCAACTGTCGCTCGGCTTCGGCCTGGTGACGGTGCCGATCGGCCGGTCGCGCGACGACTCGGTGCGGCAACTGATGCTCGTACTCGTCGGCACCGTCGGGGACACGCTGGGCGTTTTGCTCGCGCTGCTGTGGACGGCCGGGTTCCTGCCGGCGTTCCTGGAGCCGCAGTCGGCGACGGTGCTGCTGGCGAAGCCCGCGCCGCGCTGGTCGATCCTGCTGGGGAAGTACGTGGGGGTCTGCCTGTTCGTTGGGCTGAATGCGGTCGTGTTCATCGGCGGCACCTGGGGGGCGCTCGGCCTCAAGACCGGCGTCTGGTACGGCTCGTACTGGCTCGCGGTGCCGCTGCTGGTGCTGAACTTCGCCGTCTTCTACGCGGTGTCGGCGTTCCTGGCCGTCTGGACCCGCAGCGCGGT
>JANXTD010000924.1 GCA_025352585.1 Fimbriiglobus sp. | reverse complement strand
TTCTTCGACTTCTGCGCGTCCATCAACTCGCCGTCGGTCATCGCCGACACGTCGCCTTTGAACGGCTTGGCGGTGCCGTAGCTGATGCGGTAGACGCGGCCGTTGGTCTTGTCGGAGACCTCGTAATTGTGGCACTCCCCGGTGTCGCTCCAGTCGGCGACGTACAGCGAACCCTCGGGGCCTTGCTTCACAGCGACGCCGCGGAACCAGGGGTCGTTGGCGAACGCGAAGTCCGGCCGCCGGACCCCCTTCATGCCCGACGGCGTGCGCACCAGTCCGTCGTTGTTGAGGCGGCTGCCGTGGATGTTGCAGGTGAACAGCGTGTCGCGGTACTCGGCCGGGAACTGCTCGCCGAGCAGGATCGCGGCCCCGCTGTGGGCGTGCCCGCCGCCGGCGGCGTCGTGCTCCTGCTTGAGCGCGCCGGTCGCCTTGTCGGCCCGCGACTCGGTCCAGGAGCCGCTGCCCCAGTGCTTGTAATCGACGGCGCTGCCCATGTGGCCGTACGAGTACGGGTTCTGGTCCTGGCCGTACATGCGCTGGTAGCGGCCGCCGGGGACGAGGTGCCACAGGTGGTCGATGACGCAGTTCGTGGCGAACATCTCGCCGCGGTCGTTCCAGTCGAGTCCCCAGGGGTTGGTCATGCCGACCGCCACCACGTCGAACGCCTTCTTCGTGGGGTGGTAGCGCCACACCCCGGAGTCGAGGAAGGTGCGCTGACCCGCCGGGGTGCCGGGAGCGCCGACGTTCGACTTCGTCTGGATGCCGTTGCAGCCGTAGAGCCAGCCGTCCGGCCCCCAGGCGAGGCCGTTGAAGACGTTGTGCTTGGCGTCCTTGAGGTTCCAGCCGTCGAGCAACACCTGCGGCGGGCCAGACGGCTTGTCGTCCTTGATGGGGACGAAGATCAGGTTCGGCGTCGAGCAGAGCCAGACGCCGCCGAAGCCGACTTCGATGCCGGACAGGTTCGAGCCGTTGTCGATCACAACAGTACGCTTGTCGTGGACGCCGTCGCCGTCGGTGTCTTCGAGGATCACGACGCGGTCGGAGCCTTTGCCGTCGGCGCGCCACTGCGGGTAGCTCAGGCACTCGACGACCCACATGCGGCCGCGGTCGTCGAAGGTGAAGGCGATCGGCTGCACGACGGCCGGCTCCCCGGCGAACAGCGTGACGTTGAAGCCCTTCGGCACGGTGAACTTGCCCGCCGCCTCGGCCAGTGGCACCGGCTTGTCGGCGGACATTGCCGCGGAAAGGGTGGCGAGGAGTGCGCAAAACGTGAGCGAGAATCGTCGCATCGGAAGCGTCCCGTGGGAGCAGGGAGTAGGTGGCAGGCGGCCCCAGCATAACCGACGGCGTCGGCGGTTGCACCACTTTGTTCCCCGGCCTTGCTCCTCGACAGCGCCGTCGGCACACGGTATCATCCGGCATCCTGCCGAGCCGCCCTTTCCCCGAGTACACGTCATGCCCCGACTCCGAACGGCCCTCGCGCTCCTCACGGCGGCCTGCCTGCCGGCGACGCTGTGCGCCCAGCCGAAGCCGGCGGATCGTGGGCCGACGCTGACGAGCCCAACGAACCTCGGCGTCAAGTCGGGAACGTCGGCGGAGTTGACGCTGACGGGGACGAACTTGGCCGACGTGACCGCCGTCTGGACCAGTTTCGGCGGCAAGGTGACCGTCCCCGAGGGCCAAAAAGACGCCACGAAGTTGGCCGTCCGCGTCGAGGTGCCGGCGACGGCGTTCGGGCAGTTCGAGCTTCGCGTCGCCACGAAGTTCGGCATCACGAACGCCCGGCCGATTTGCGTCGATGAGCTGCCGGAGGTCAGAGAGGCCGACGGCAACCGCTCGAAATCGACGCCGCAGAAGCTGCCGAACCCGTGCGTCGTCGTGGCCCAGGGAGACGCGGAGTCGTCGGACTTCTACCGCGTCCCGGCGACGGCCGGCGTGCCGCTCACGCTCGAAGTGCTGGGCCGCCGTCTCGGCTCGCTGATCGACCCGGTCATCCTGATCCACGACGCCGGCGGCCGCGAGCTGGCCGGCCTCTACGGCGACGACACGCCGGGGTTGCAGACCGACGCCCGGCTCACGTTCACGCCGAAAGCGTCGGCCGACTACATCGTCGAGGTGCGCGACACGACCTACCGCGGCGGCCCGGAGTATGGCTACCGCCTGCGCGTCGGCCACTTCCCCGGCGTGACGACGGCCTACCCCGTGGCCGTCGAGCGCGGCAAGGCGACGGCCGTCGCCTTCACCGGGCCGGGGGCGAAGGACGCGCTGCCGGTCAGCGTCACTGCCGCGGCGGGCCAGTCGGCCGTGAATGTGACGCCGCGTGGCCAGTCGGGGGCCGCCGGCTGGCCGGTGCCGGTGATCGTGACCGACGTGCCGCAGTCGGTCGAGGCGGAGCCGAACAACGACGCGAAGGCGGCCAACAAGTTGACGCTGCCGTGCGGCGTGACGGCCAAGTTCGACACCAAGAACGATGTCGATTGTTTCCGCTTTGCCGTCGTCAAAGGCAAGAAGTACGGCGTCACCGCGGTCACGGCGGCAGTCAACTCGCCGGCCGAGGTGCTGCTGAAAGTGCAGGACGACAAGGGCGGCAAGCTCGCCGAGTCGAACCCGACGCTGCCGGCC
>JANXTD010000915.1 GCA_025352585.1 Fimbriiglobus sp. | reverse complement strand
TCGATTCTTCTGTAGCTGGCCGCGGTGTGGCCGGTCTTACCACCTGGGTCCAAGTCGACCGTATTGGGCAGTAAGACCGGCCTCACCGCGGCCAGCTACAGAAGAATAAGCACTCCGGGCGCTGACGCTTCCGGCTCGCCTTTTCCGTACACTGCGCGTGCCCCGAATTCGCGCGGAGTGCCTGCCATGCCGTCCCGATGGTTCTTGTTGGCGCTGGTCATGTTTACCCTTTCGGGCGTCGCCGGTGCGCTCGACAAGAAGGAACGCACGCCCAAGTCGGACTCGTTCGCCTCCGCCGAGGGGCGCTATTCGGTCAAGGTCGCCGGCAAGGACTCGACGGACACCAAGCAAATCGCTTACGGGGCCGACCCCGCGCAGACCGTCACCCGCACGATCACCAAGTGGGACGCCCCCGCGGCCGGCGGCACCTACTCCGTCACCTACGCCGACTACCCCGAACTTTTCAAGGGCCTCGACGCCACACTGCTCGACGGGGCGCGCGACGGCGTCAAGGGGCCGGACGGGCTGGGCGGCACCGTCATCTCCGAGAAGCCGGCCGAAGTCGGCGGGGACAAGGTCGTCGGCCGCGAGGTCGTGGTGCGGGCCAAGAAGAACTGGGTCCGCGTCCGGCTCGTGATGGTCGAGTTGCGGCTGTACCAGGTGATGGTGACCGGCCCCGAGGAGGCGGTCAACGGCGAGGCGGCGAAGCAGTTCCTCGACTCGTTCCAACTGACGAAGTGAGTACCCGATGACGAGTCAGGACGTGGCCGCCGCGCTCGAAGAGATCGGCGTGCTGTTGCAGTTGCAGGGCGAGAACGACTTCAAGACCCGCGCCTACTCCGCCGCCGCCCGCACGATTGACCAGCTCCAGGGCGACCTCACGGCGATGGTCGCCGACGGCTCGCTCGGCAAGGTCCGCGGCATCGGCGAGGCGATCTTCGACAAGGTCACGACGCTGGTGAGGACGGGGCGGCTGCCGTACCTCGAAGAGTTGCGCAAGGCCATCTCGCCGGGGCTGATCGAGATGCTGCGCATCAACGGCGTCGGGCCAAAGAAGGTTCGCGCGATCCACGAGCACCTCGCCATCGACACGATTGCCGGGTTGAAGGCGGCGTGCGAAGACGGCCGGCTCGCGGGCTTGAAGGGCTTCGGCGACAAGACGGCGGCCAAGATCCTCGACGGCATCCGCTTCCTCGACACCACCGGCCACCGCGTCCGCTACGACCTGGCGTTCCCCCTCGGCATGGCCCTGCTCGCGCAGTTGAAGGCGTTGCCCGGCGTGATCCGCGCCGAACTCTGCGGCAGTTTGCGGCGTGGCAAGGAGACGGCCAAGGACATCGACATCGTCTTGAGCAGTGCCGACCCCGCGCCGATCATGGCGGCGTTCGTCGCGCTGCCGCAGGTGATGCAGGTCACCGGCCACGGCCCGACGAAGTCGAGTGTCGTCGCGTCGCTGACCCTGGGGCACCACACCGTCGTCATGAACGCCGACTTGCGCATCGTGACCGACGCCGAATTCCCCGTGACCGTGTTGCACTTCACCGGCAGCAAGGAGCACAACATCCGCCTAAGGCAGCGGGCGATCGAGCGCGGCCTGAGCCTCAACGACTACGCCCTGACCGCCGAGGAGGTGCCGGTGCCGGTGAGCAGCGAAGCCGACGTGTACGCCGAACTCGACCTCGCGTTCATCCCGCCGGAACTGCGCGAGGACGCCGGCGAGATCGAGATGGCGGCGGCGAAAGTCTTGCCGACGCTGATCGAGCCGGGCGACCTCCGCGGGGTGTTTCACAACCACACCACCGCCAGCGACGGCACGGCGAGTCTCGAGGAGATGGCCCTGGCGGCAAAAGCACTCGGCTACGAGTACTTCGGCGTCGGCGACCACTCGCAGTCGCTGACCGTGGCCAACGGCCTGACCCCCGACCGCGTGCGGGCGCAGTGGCGTGAGATTGATGCGCTGAACGCGAAGTTGCAGGGCGTGACGATATTGAAGGGCACCGAGTGCGACATCCTCGCCGACGGCGAACTCGACTTCGACGACGAACTGCTCGCCGGCTTCGACTACGTCGTCGCCAGTGTCCACTCGCTGTTCGGCCTGAGCGAGGAGGCCCAAACCGCCCGCATCTGCAAGGCCCTGAGTCACCCAGCCGTGACGATGCTCGGCCACCCGACCGGCCGGCTACTCCTGCGGCGCGAGGGGTACAAGGTCAACGTCGAGGCGGTGTTGCAGGTGGCGGCGAAGCACGGCAAGATGGTCGAGATCAACGCCCAACCCGAACGGCTCGACCTCGACTGGTCGCACGTCCGCCGCGCGAAGGCGCTGGGCGTGACGCTGGTGATCAACCCCGACGCCCACGACCCCGGCGGCCTGGCGCTGACGAAGTACGGCGTGATCGTGGCGCGGCGCGGCGGGTTGACCGCGAGCGACGTGTTCAACACGCGCGGGGCGTCGGAGGTGCAGCGAATCTTGTTAGCCCGACGCGCCAGCGAGGGTCGAACGCTCGACGAACAAGATTCGCTGCACCTCCGACGCCCCGCGCGTGTTGAACACGTCGCTCGCGGTCAACCCGCCGCGCCGCGCCACGATCACGCCGTACTTCGTCAGCGCC
>JANXTD010000008.1 GCA_025352585.1 Fimbriiglobus sp. | reverse complement strand
GACAACTTCCCCAACCTCTTGCTCGACATCGCGCTGCTGCGCAGCCTGAACGTGCGCGTGGCCCTGGTCCACGGGGCCGCCAAGCAGGTCGAGCGCTTCGCCCGGCTCGTGAAGATGACCCCCTCGGACACGCTCGGCGTGGGCGTGACCGACGCCGACACGCTGCAAGTGGCGATCACCGCCGCCAACCGCGTGACGCACGAGATCCTCGAAGGCCTGGCCGCCAACGACCTCCGCGGCGTCTGCCCCAATGCCGTCACCGCCCACCCGGCCGGCATCCTCGGCGGCGTCGATCACCAGTTCACCGGCCGCGTCGAGCGCGTCGACACGGTGCTGTTGCAGACGCTGCTCGAGCGGGACATCATCCCGGTCATTCCGCCGATCGGCATCGACGGCAGCGGCCGCAGTTACCGGCTGAACTCGGACGCGGTGGCCGTCGAGATCGCCAAGACGTTGGGTGCCGTGAAGCTGATTTACCTGTGTACCGAGGGCGGCATCCGCGGGCCGAAGGGGGTCGTCCGGCAGATGACCGTGCAGGACGCCGAGGCGTACTTGCGCAAGCACAAGGCCGAGTTGGACGTGCAAACGCTCACGAAGTTGACGCACTCTGTGCGGGCCGGCAAGGAGGGGGTCGAGCGCGTCCACATCATCGACGGCCGCGTGCAAGAGGGGCTGCTCGGCGAGGTCTTCTCGAACGAGGGGACGGGGACGCTGATCTACACCAACGAGTACCAGGCGATCCGCATGGCCCAGAAGAAGGACGTGCGGGCGGTCTACAACCTCATCCAGCAGGGCATCCGCGCCGAGGAACTCGTCAAGCGGACGCGGGCCGACATCGAGAAGTCGATCGGCGAGTACTACGTGTTCGAGGTCGATAAGAACCCGGTCGCCTGCGGGGCGTTGCACATGTACCCCGGCGAGAACAAAGCCGAACTCGCGTCGGTCTACGTCGATGCCCGCTACGAGAACCAGGGCATCGGCGGCAAGCTCTTGACGTACGCCGAGAGCGTGGCCCGGTCGCGCGGGGTCAAAGTCCTGTTCTGCCTCTCGACGCAGGCGATCAATTACTTCGTGCAGCGCGGCGGCTTCCGGCTGGGCACGCCGGACGACCTGCCGGCGTCGCGGCGCGAGGTCTACGAGAAGAACGGCCGCCGCAGCCAGGTGCTCGTCAAGGACCTGGCCGAGGCGTAAGCGGACGCCCACGCCGCGCGACGTGCCGATTGTGTCAGTTCCGTGAAGATTCCGCCTGGGCAGCACCCGGCGGTCGTGGTACGCTCTAGCCGACGTCAATCCCCCGGTCGTCGCAGGAGTCCGCCCGTGCCCCGCTTCCTCGTCGGCGTCGCGCTCACGCTGTTGGCACTCGCGCCCGCGGGGCAAGCCCAGGTGCAGGGCTTCCAGACGCCACGCATGGCACCCCCCGGCGTCCCGACGAACGTGGGCAGTTGCGGCGACTGCTACCGGGAACTCCAGTGGACCGGCGGTGCAGCGGGTGCCCCCAAGAAGTGCCCGCACTGCGGCGTCCACTTCAACTACGTCGAGAACGACGACGGCACGCGCAGTAAGATCCCCGGCAGCAGCGGCGGCTACAACTCCAGTTACGGCGGCTCGAGCCGGGGCTTCGGCAGGCTCGTCGGCTTCGCGGTCTTCGTCGTGTGCGTGGTCGGCGGCGTCCTGGTCAAGCTCGTCGGCCTGCTCTTCGCCGGCGGGTCGGCGCGGCCCCGGCGCAAGAAGCCCCGGAAGCGCCGGCCGGTCGAGGACGACGACGAGGCCGACGCCCCGCCGCGCCGGCGGGACCGGTCTCGGCCCGACGACAAGCCGGTGCCGATGGCGACGCTCGCCGACGACGACCCCGGCTTCGAGGTGATCGGCGACGCCCCGCCCGCCCCTTCGGAGCCGCCACGCCGCGCCAAGGCGAGGCTCCTCCCCCCCGGCGGCCCGTCATGAAACTGATCCTGGCGATCATCAAGCCGGAGCGCCTGGAGGCGGTCAAGGAGGCGCTCAGCGGCGTCGAGGTCTTCCGCCTCACCGTCGTCGATGTGCAGGGCTTCGGCCGGCAAAAAGGCCAGAGCGAAGTCTACCGCGGCCACGAGCTGACGGTCACGATGCTGCGCAAGGTGCAGCTGCAAATCGCGGTCAACGAGGACTTCGTCGAGCCGACGGTCAACGCCATCGTCGCGGCGGCGCGGACCGGCGGCGACGGCCGCATCGGCGACGGCAAGATCTTCATCCTGCCGCTGGAGGACTGCGTCCGCATCCGCACCGGCGAGCGCGGCCCCGAGGCGATCTAACAAAACCATTTTTGCCGCGGAGACGCAGAGTCGCGGAGAAAGACAAAATCCGGATCTGTGTTTTAAACAAAATCTTGTGTTTTGGTATTCTCCGCGTCTCTGCGTCTCTGCGGCAAATATGGTTTCGATCTACTCCGCCCGCCGCGCCCAGCGCAGTTTCGCGCTGCGTGAGCGGGGGTTGGCCAGCTTCTCGGCGTCGCCGGGGCGCACGGGGTCGTCCGAAATCGCCGCGTACAGGCCGGCGTGGAGGCCGTCTTTGAACGCCGCCTTCACCAGCCGGTCCTCGCCGCTGTGGAAGCTCACAATGGCCGCGGTGCCGCCGGGGTTCAGCACGTACGGCAACGCCCGCAGCAGGCCTTGCAGGCTCGCCAACTCGCGGTTGACAAGGATGCGCAGCGTCTGGAACACGCGCGTCGCGGGCAGGAGGCGTTGCTTACGCGCCGGGGCCAGGCCCGCGCCGCGCAGCACCTCCACGGGGGCGGCCGACTCGATCAGGTCGCGCAACTGGCCGGTGCGCTCCAGCGGCGCTTCCTCGCGGGCCGCCACGATCGCGGCGGCGATGCGCTCGGCCTGCGGCTCGTCGCCGATGTCGCGCAGCGCCGCCGCCAGGTCGTCGGGCGAAATTTCGGCCAGCCACTGCGCCGCGGTCTTACCCCGGCTCGTGTCCATGCGCATGTCGAGCGGGCCGTCACGCAGCAGCGAGAAGCCGCGCTCGCGGTCGTCGAGTTGCATGCTCGACATCCCCAGGTCGGCGAGGAAGCCATCGACGGCCGTGACCCCCTCGGCGGCCAGCGCCGCGGCGACGCCGGCGAAGTTGCCGTGGTGCAGCGTGAAGGGGTTCCCGACGGCCGTCAGCCGTTCGCGTGCCCCCGGCAGGTTGCCGGCGTCGAGGTCGAAGGCGACGAGCTTGCCGGTCGGGCCGACGCGCTCGAGGATTGCGGCGGCGTGCCCGGCGTAGCCGAGGGTGCCGTCGACGAAGACTTGCCCCGGCCGGGGGTTCAGCACGTCGAGGACTTCGGTCGGCAGCACGGCGATGTGCTGACCGGGGGCGGTCGAGCGCGGCCGCTTGACCTTGCGGACGCGGTGGTACGGCCGCTTCTTCTTCTTCGCCGGCTCGTCCATGGCTAAGTCTCCGCGCCGGAAAATCCGCCCCCGCAGTGCGCGTTCGGCGTCCCGATTCTACGTTAATCCTACGGGCAATCGGCGGGCGTGGGGGCGGCGGGATGTCATTGTGGGAAGCGGCGTTGCTCGGCGTGGTGCAGGGGCTGACCGAGTTCTTACCGGTCAGCAGCACCGCGCACCTGCTCGTGGCGCGCGAACTGCTCGGCCACGCCAAGCCGGGGGACGCCTTCACCACGGTCGTGCAACTCGGCACCCTCGTGGCCGTGTTCACCTACTTCCGCGCCGACATCCTCGCCATCCTCAAGGCCCTTCTGCACGACGCGAAGTCGTTGCGCTTGGGCAGCTTCCCCGAGTCGCGGCTGGCCTGGCTGATCGCGCTCGGCTCGATCCCCGTCGTCGTCGCCGGGTTCACGCTCAAGAAGTGGCTCAAGGCCAACTTCTACGACCTCGGCGCGATGGGCGTCGTCGCCATCGTCTTCGCGCTGCTGATGGCGGCCGTCGAAGTCTGGGTGCGCGTCCGCCGCGACCGCGGCTTGCCCGAGACCGGCGAGCGCGACATCACCGTTGCGCAAGCCCTGTGGGTCGGCCTGTGGCAGTCGCTCGCACTGATGCCGGGCGCGAGCCGGTCGGGGACGACGGTCACCGGGGCGCTCTTCGCCGGGCTGTCGCGCCAGGCGGCGGCCCGCTTCTCGTTTCTGCTCTCACTGCCGAGTGTCCTGGGCGCGGGCCTCAAGGAGCTTTACGACGAGTACAAGCTGCTCAAGACCCCGGACCCGGCCGAGCACGTCTCGCTGTTCGCGTCGAGTGACGACCTGGTGTCACTGGCCGTCGGCACGCTCGTTTCGGCCGTGGTGGGGTACTTCGCGGTGGCGTGGTTGATGCACTTCCTGAGGCGCTACAGCCTCGGTGTCTTCGTGGCGTACCGGCTGGTGTTCGGGGCACTGCTGCTGGCGTACGCGCACGGCCGGGCGGTGTCGCCGTGATCGACGTGAGCGTGGCGATTTGCACCTGGAACCGCGCGGCGCTGCTCGACAAGACGCTGACGCAGTTGGCGAAGTTGCGCGTGCCTGCGGGGCTGACGTGGGAAGTCGTCGTCGTCGATAACAACTCCGCCGACGCCACGCC
>JANXTD010000843.1 GCA_025352585.1 Fimbriiglobus sp. | reverse complement strand
GGCTTCGACGAGAAGGCCGGTAAGCTCGACGACTACGCCTGGTCCGTCGAGAACTCGAAGACCAACAAGGACACCGACGGCGGCGGCGTCAAGGGCGAGGCCGGCGAGCCGACGACCCACGTCGTCGGCCGCAAGAAGCCGAACAAGTTCGGCCTGTACGACATGCACGGCAACGTCTGGGAGTGGTGCCTCGACCAGTACGACGCCAAGAGTTTCGAGAAACTGCCGGCCGACAAGGTGAGCCTCGGGGCGTTCGCCGCGCCGCGGCCCGACACGAAGTGGGGCCACCCGGTCCGCGGCGGCTCCTACGCCGACAAGGCCGACCGGCTTCGCAGTGCCGCCCGACGCGTCTCCGAGCCGATCTGGGTCAAGGACGACCCGCAAGGCTTGAGCAGCATCTGGTGGCTGACGAACATGGATGTGATCGGCGTCCGCCTCTGCCTGCCGGTCGAAGAATACCCGGAGCTGGTCGGCCTGAAGCCGACGCTCCTGAAGAAACCCGAGCCGGCCGAACGCGGCATTCGGAAGCGTGTCAAAGAGTAGTCGTTGCCCCACCCCGTTCGCATTTTTACCCCGGAGCCTTTCCCATGAATCTGCCGAAGAGTCACCGCCGCGACTTCCTCAAGACCGGCACCGCCGTCGGCCTCGCCGGCCTGGCCGTGCCCCTGCTGGGCAACGCCGTCCACGCGGCCGGCAACGACACCATCAAGGTCGGCCTGATCGGCTGCGGCGGCCGCGGCACCGGGGCGATGAAGGACAGCCTCGAGGCCGACAAGAGCATCGTCGTCCACGCCCTCGGCGACTTCTTCCCCGAGCGCGCCACCGGCTTCAAGGCCAGCCTGACGAAGGACTACGCCGAGCGCGTGCAAGTCGGCGACCGCGTGTTCAGCGGCCTCGACGCCTACAAGCAAGTCCTGGCCAGCGGCCCGGACCTCGTCATCCTCGCCACGCCGCCCGGCTTCCGGCCGACGCACATCGAGGCGGCCGTGAAGGCCGGCAAGCACATCTTCTGCGAGAAGCCGGTCGCCGTGGACGGCCCCGGCATCCGCAAGTGCATGGAGATGGTCGAGGAGTCGAAGAAGAAGAACCTCGCGGTCGTCTCCGGCCTCCAGCGCCGCCACCAGGGCGGCTACATCGAGACCGTCAAGCAGATCCACGACAAGGCCATCGGCGACGTGACCGCCCTGCGCGTGTCGTGGAACGGCGACGGCATCTGGTTCAACCAGCGCGCCCAGAACGTGAGCGACCTCGAGTACCAGGTCAAGAACTGGTACCACTTCCTGTGGCTGTGCGGCGACCACATCGTCGAGCAGCACGTCCACAACCTCGACGTGGGCAACTGGGTCATGGGCACCCACCCGGCGAAGTGTACCGGCTTCGGCGGCCGCGGCTACCGCAAGGCCGGCGTCCCCAACGAGGTCGGCCACATCTGGGACCACTTCGCCGTCGAGTACACCTACCCCAACGGCGTGCCGATGTTCTCGACCTGCACGCACATCCCCGGCATCAAGAGCGACGTGAGCGAGACCGTCTACGGCTCCACCGGCTCGTCGAGCGTCGGGTCGTACCGGATCAACGGCAAGAGCGTCTACAACAAGCAGGTCGTCGGGGCTTACGTGCAAGAGCACATCGACATGATCCAGAGCATCAAGGCCGGCAAGCCGCTCAACGAGTTGCAGTCGGTCGCCGAGAGCACCTTGACCGCGATCATGGGCCGCATGGCCGCCTACTCGGGCCAGGTCGTCACGTGGGACCAGGCGCTGAACTCGAAGGTCGAGCAGATGCCGGCGGGCCTCACGATGGACAGCGGCTTCAAGATCGAGGTCGGGCCGGTGCCGATGCCCGGCAAGTACAAGGTCTAAGCGGCACGCCGAGTGCAGCGAAACGTCAAGGGCGGCCGATGGCCTGTTCCACTTCCCCGAGTGGCGACAGACTTTCGGCCGCCCTGCTCGTTTCACTCGCCTCCCGAGGGCCGTCCGATGCGTTCCCGAGTCCTTGCGTTGCTCGTCGTCGGCTGGTCCGGCCCCGCGTCTTCCGGTGCCGCCCAGCCGCCGCCCCCGCGCCCGCCGGAGCGGGTGGCGGTCCCGCTCAAGGGGTTCGGCGAGGCCCAACTCTCCGCGCCGCGGGTGCAGGTCCAGGCCGGCCAACTCGAGATGGATGTCCACGCCCTGCGGGACGCAAGTAAGGCCCTCCAGTTGCCCGCCGG
>JANXTD010000827.1 GCA_025352585.1 Fimbriiglobus sp. | reverse complement strand
GAGTGGAGTGAAGGGGAGTCGAACCCCTGACCTCTGCAGTGCGATTGCAGCGCTCTACCAACTGAGCTACCACCCCTCAAGTACAACATCCTAAAGCCGCGCGCCCGCGCCGGCAAGGGCACTTGCCGGGCGGCGGGCGTTTTCACCCCGGCAGGCTCAGACCTGCGATTCGAGGAGGTATTTCAGCTTGCGCACCTCCGGCTCGACCGGGAACGGGCTGTCCGCGCGGTTGCGGAAGTCCACCGTCAGGGTGCGGTCGTAGCGGTTGCCTTCGAGCTGCGTCAGGATGCGGCTGTAGTCGAGGTCGCCCTGGCCGATGCGCACCTGGAACTCGTCCGGCTTCTTGCCCGAGTCGCGCAGCCGGACGTGCTTGACGTGCTTGTAGAGCGAGTCGTAGTTGACCCCGGCGTGTGGGCCGACGAGGTAGTGGCTGGGGTCGAGCGTGAGGCCCAGGCCCGGCACGCGGCGGCAGAGCTCCTTGGCCGCCTCCGGGTCGGCGGTGAGGGTCTCGCTGTGCGTCTCGGCGGTCAGGATCACGCCCTCGCCCGTGGCGACCCGGCACCAGTCGGTCAGCCGGGCGACTTCGGCCTCGAAGTCGCTGCCGGTCGGGGCGGCCGCTACGGTCATCACCGGCACCGCCAGGATGCGGGCCAGCCGGCACGACGAGTACAGGTGCGCCCGGCCCTCGGGGCCGAAGGGGTCGGCCGGGGCGAAGTGGAACGCCGCGACCGGCAGGTTCTCCGCCCGCAATCGGATCGCCACGCGGCCCACGTCCTTGTGGACCTCGGACGGCTTGAGGTGCGGCCCGTGCTCGTGCAGGGCCAAATCGACCTTGGCGAAGTGCATCTCGCGCATCGTCCGCAGCGCGTCCTTGAGTTCCAGGTGCGTGAAGCACAAATTCGAGCAAGCGACCAGCATGGCGTCCCCCCGTCAAGAAACACGTCCCCCGCGGCGGCGATACCCGGACTCGGCCGCCGGTGCAAGCGTCGATTGCCGCGAATTCGCTCACTTCGGCTTCCGCAAACCGCCCCGCGACGCTAAGCCGCCGGGGACTTTCGCGGGCGGCGCGACACTGCGTACGGAGCGACCGATGGGCGGACTCGGGCCTCTCGACTGGCCGACGACTCTGGGCAAGATGGCCGGCGACCTCGACGCGATGCTCGACGGCGTCCGCCGCCACGAGGCGACCTACGCCCCATTGCTGCGCGCGGACGGCGGGGGTCGCGACGGGACGGCCGCGGACATTCTGAGACAACCGCCGGCCGGGGAGTTAAGAATGGTCGTCGCCGCGCGGGCCGAGGTCGAAGCCGCCGACGTGGTGTCGGCCCCGGAAGAAGTCGCCCTACGCCGGTGGTTGAACTCGTCCCGCGAGTGGGCCGAACGCACCGGAGTCGCCTCGTGAACCGCGTCGCCGTGATCCTCCCCGCCGCCGGCCAATCGGCCCGCTTCGGCGGCGAGGTCAAAAAGCCGTTCGTGGCCCTCGACGGCAAGCCGGTCTGGCACCGCGCCCTCGACCTCTTCGCCCGCCGACCCGACGTGGCGAAGGTGTACGTCGTCCTTAGCCCCGACGCCCTCGACGAGTTCCGCGGCCGTTACGGGGTGATGCTGGGCTTCACCTACGAGAACGTCGAACTCGTCGCCGGCGGCGCGGAGCGCTTCGAGTCGGTCGCCAACGCCCTGGCCCGCGTGTCGGCCGACATCGAGCTGATCGCCGTCCACGACGCCGTCCGCTGCCTCACACCCGCCGCCGTCATCGACGCGGTGTTCGCCGCGGCGGCACTCCACGGCGGGGCGATTGCGGCGCTGCCTGTCGCCGACACGCTCAAGAGGGTCGTGCCGGGCACGACCCGAGTCGTCGAGACGGTGCCGCGCGCCGACCTCTGGCAGGCGCAGACTCCGCAAGCGTTTCGCCGCGACTGGTTGCTCGACGCCTACGCCCGGCGGGCCGGGTTCGCCGGTTCGGTGACCGACGACGCGCAGTTGATGGAGGCGGCCGGGCACACGGTCGTCGTTGTGCCGGGGTCGCCGGCGAACTTCAAGATCACCACGCCCGCCGACCTCCAACTCGCCGAGGCGCTGCTGCGGCCTGCCCCGCCCGAGGTGCCGAAGTCGCGGCACCCCTTCGACGAATCCGACTGAATTTCCAACTTCCCGATTGACCCGCACGGTGTCGCGCCGATAGTGTACTAGGTAACTGGTACACCACTTCAGCGTAGGGCAGGCCATGCTCACCCGCGTCAGCCCGGACTCGACCGTCCCCATCTACGAGCAAATCCTCGCGCAAGTCGTCTTCGCCGTGGCGGCCGGCGACCTGGCGGCCGGCGACGCGGTGCCGAGCGTCCGCGAACTCGCGCTGCGGCTGCTCGTCAACGCCAACACGGTCAGCCGCGCCTACCAGGAACTCGAGCGCCTGGGTGTGGTCGAGGCGCGCCGCGGGGTGGGGATGTTCGTCACCGACGGCGGCCCCAAAGTCTGCCGCGAGCGCCGAAAGGTTCTGGTGCGCGACCGCGTGCGGGAGACGGTGCGCGAGGCCGCCGCCGCGGGGCTGGCGCTCGACGAACTCCAGCACCTCGTCAACGACGAGTGGCCGCGCCGCAACGGCCACGCCAAGTCCGCCCGCTGACACCCCGTTGACACCCCCCTGACACCGACACCCCCCCGGAGACACGCGATGAGCGACCTCGCGATTCAGACCGACCGGCTCGTGGTCCGCTACCGCGGCAAGCCGGCCCTCGACGGCTTCACGCTGGCCGTGCCGCGCGGCGGCGTCTACGCCCTGCTCGGCGACAACGGCGCGGGCAAATCGACGGCGATGAAGGTGC
>JANXTD010000746.1 GCA_025352585.1 Fimbriiglobus sp. | reverse complement strand
CCGGCCTGCGAGAAGCGGAAGATGTTATCGACGAAGAACAGCGTCTCCGTGCCGGTCGAGTCGCGGAACCACTCGGCCATTGTCAGGGCCGACAGCGCGACCCGCATGCGGGCACCCGGCGGCTCGTTCATCTGGCCGAAGACCATCGCCGTGTTGTCGATGACCGACTTGGCGTCGGCCTCCGCACTCGTCTTGGTCTCCTGCATTTCGAGCCACAAGTCGTTGCCCTCGCGGGTCCGCTCGCCGACGCCGGCGAACACCGAGTAGCCCTTGTAGACCTTGGCGATGCGGGTGATGAGTTCTTGCAGAATGACCGTCTTGCCCAGCCCCGCCCCGCCGAACAGCCCGGCCTTGCCGCCGCGCGCCAGGGGCGTGAGCAGGTCGATGACCTTGATGCCGGTGATGAGCACTTCGGCCTTGGGCGACAGCTCGCTGAACTTGGGCGGCTCGCGGTGGATCGACCGCCGCTCCTTCTCGCCGACCGGCTTGCCGCCGTCGATCGGCTCGCCGAGCAGGTTGAACACGCGGCTCAGCGTCTCCATGCCGACGGGCACGGTCACCGGAGACGCGGTATCGACGACGGCCATGCCGCGCACCAGGCCGTCGGTGGAGCCGAGGGCGACGCAGCGGACGCGGTTGCCGCCGAGGTGCTGCTGCACTTCGCCGGTCAGCGAAATCTTGACGCGGCCTTTGACATCGCTGTGGATGGTCAACGCGTTGTAAATGTCCGGCAAGTGGCCCTCGCCGAACTCCACGTCGAAGGTGGAGCCGATGATCTGCACGATCTTGCCGGTCTTGGTCGCGGTCGCTGCCATTGATGAGGCTCCGAAGTATGGATGCCTGCGGGAGGCACAGGCGGTTCAACTAGGCGTGTTTGGGGGCCAAGAAACTTAGGTGGTGCGCGGCGTGGACACACGACAGCGTTTTCATTTCGGCGTTGCTCAGTTGCCCGAGCAGCGGCGAGCGGTGCGGCACGCCACGGTAGTCGCCGAGGCGGTCCAACTGCGCCTCGTACTGCGTCACGCCTTCGGGGTCGGCGACGCTCGCCGGGGGCGCGGTGTTCAGGGGGGCCGGGATGCCGCTCGGCACCTTGCCGCTCGCCAACACCCGCCGCGTGTAACCCGGCGCGACCGTGTTGCGGATCGCCCACGCCAGGGGCTGTTGCCACAGCGGCAGGGCCGGGAAGCCGTCGATCGGGTAGCGCACCCAGACGGCCAGGTGGTAGCACGCCTGCCCGAGGCTCCAGTTGCCGACCTTGTCGTAGCCGACGGCGAGGAGGTGCCGCACGTCGCGCCGGGCGTCGTCCAGCGTGTCGAAGCGCAACTCGCGGCGACTTGGGGCAACCGTGGTCACTCGTCACCCCCGTGGCCCGCCTGACGACGCGACCGGAACCAGGCGGTGAGCAGCCCCGCCACGATCACCATAGAGACGAAGCTGACCAGCAGGCTCAGGACGACCACGTAGCTGATAACGGGTTGCGGGGTCACGGTTATTTCAGTGCCTCGGAGCCGGCGATCAGTTCGCTGATTTCTTTGGTAATGTTGGCCTGGCGGGTGCGGTTGTACAGCCGCGTCACGCCCTTGATGAGGTCGCCGGCGTTTTCGGTGGCGGCCTTCATGGCCACCCGGCGGGCGATCTGCTCGCTGACCGCGGCGTCGAGGAACGCCTTGAACAGCCGCACTTTGAAGGCAACCGGTACCAACTCGCCGAGGATTTCGGCGGCACCGGGGAAGAACTCGTAGCCGACCGAAGTGCCGGCGGTCGTCTCAACCGCCGCGGCCTTCTTCGTAGCCTCGACGGCGACCGACGACAGCGGCAGCAAGGTTTCGGCGATGGGGTATTGCTTCGCGGCCGTGATGAACTTCTGGTACACGACAATCACTTGATCGACTTGGCCCGAAACAAACAGGTCAATGTAGCGCGACGCCAGGGCGTCCACGTCCTCGAACTTCGGCTTGTCTTCAAAGTTGGTGTACGAGTTCGTAGTCGGCACCTGTTGGAACTTGAAGTAGGCGATGCCACGCTTACCGGACACGTCGAGGTCGAAGTCGGTGCCGGCCTCGCGCAGCGCGCGAATCTTCGGCATCGCCTCGCGCAGGATACTGCCGTTGTAGCCGCCGCACAGGCCGCGGTTGGCCGTGATGACCAGCACGAGCACCTTCTTCACCACCGGCCGGGCGGCGAGCAGCGGGTGGGAGACTTCGCCGGCGTTCTTCGACAGGTCGGCGGCGAGTTCGGCGATCTTGCGGGTGTAGGCGTCGGCCTCGGTCGCGCGGTCGAACGCCTTCTTGAAGCGGGCCGTGGCGATGAGTTCCATCGTCTTCGTGATCTTGCGGATGTTCCGAATCGCCTTGCGGCGGCGGACCAGCGATCTCAGGTTAGCCATGATTCCCTTTCGCGGTCGGCCCGGCGGCCCCGGCCATACGGTCGCAAGTCACAGCACCACCGGCTTGCCGAGCTTGCGGCGGATGACGCTGAACTGGCCGGCGTGCATCATTGTGTGGTGAGCGGTCATCAAAAGTAGGTGCCCGAGCGTCGGAGTCCAGGACCGGAACGCCTCGGAGGTCGGCCGGTCGAGGTCGGCGTCGCTCACCTGGTCGAGCGCGGCAATCGTGACCGCCCGCGTCTCGGTGAACAGCTTCACGTATTCGGCGTGCGTCAACAGCCCGGCCGCGTCGTCGCTCGCGGCCTGCTTGGAGCCGTGCCGCTCGGCGAAGCCCGCCGGCAGCCTCGGGTAGGCCAGGTCCGGGATTTCGCCGGCCACCAGGAAGGGGTCGCCGGCGATCACGTTGCCGACCTGCCAGGCGGCGTGGTTGGCCCCTGGCACCGGGCGGACGAGCATGTCCGCGTCGGTGAAGTCGTTCAGGGTCAACAGCAAGTAGTCCCGCGTCTGTTCGAGCGCGGTCTTGATCGCTTCGCGGCCGTGCATGGGGTCAATCCTGGCGGGCGTCCACGGGAGAGAAATCGACGCGGCTTACGCCTTGTACTGCTTGTTGAAGGCTTCGATGCCGCCGAGGATGCTCGTCTCGACTTCCGGCGTGATGTCCTTCTTCTCGGCGAGCAGCGCCCGGACTTCCGGCATCTGCTCCTTCATGAAGGCGACGAACTGCTTCTCCCAGGTCTTGACGTCCTTGCGGGCGACCTTGTCGAGGCCGCCCTTGTTGCCGGCGAAGATCACCATGACCTGGTCGATGACGTTCAGCGGCTCGTACTGGCCCTGCTTCAAGATCTCGACCATGCGGTAGCCGCGGTCGAGCTGGCGTTGCGTGGCCACGTCGAGGTCGGTGCCGAGTTGGGCGAACGCTTCGAGTTCGCGGAACTGGGCCAGCGCGAGCTTCAACCCGCCGGCGACGAACTTGTTCTTCATCGCCTTGATCTGGGCGTTGCCGCCGACGCGGCTCACCGAAATGCCCACGTCCACGGCCGGCAGCACGCCGGCGTTCTTTAACTCGGGCTGCAAGTAGATCTGGCCGTCGGTGATGGAGATGACGTTGGTCGGGATGTACGCCGAGACTTCGCCTTCGAGGGTCTCGATGATCGGCAGCGCGGTCAGCGAGCCGCCGGAGCCAATGACGCGGGCGATCTTGGTGCCGGGGAACTTCTTGTGGTCGTGCTCGGCCTGCTCCTTGCCGCCGGCCGCGCCCGGCCCGAAGTAGACCATGCCGGCCTCGCCGGTGGCCCGCTTGCGGCCGGTCTCCGACTTGGCGTTGATGCCCCAGTCGGCGCTGACCGCCTTGTCGTCGGCGTCGTTCGGCACGATGACCCACTTGTCGGCCAGCTTGGCGGAGCGCTCAAGCAACCGGCTGTGGCAGTAGAACACGTCGCCGGGGTAGGCCTCGCGGCCGGGGGGCCGGCGGACCAGCAGCGACAGTTGGCGGTACGCTGCGGCCTGCTTCGACAGGTCGTCGTAAACGCACAGGGTGTCGCGGCCCTCCTCGTACATGAAGTATTCGGCGATCGTCGTGCCGGCGTAAGGGGCGATGTATTGCAGCGGGGCCGAGTCGCTGGACGACGCCACGACGACGACGGTGTACTCCATCGCGCCGAGTTCGCGCAACTTCTCGACCACCGAGGCGATCTTCGACTCCATCTGCCCGCAGGCGACGTAGACGCAGATGACGTTCTCGGACTTCTGGTTGATGATCGTGTCGAGCGCGATCTGCGTCTTGCCGGTCTTGCGGTCGCCGATGATCAGTTCGCGCTGGCCGCGTCCGACCGGCGTCATGGCGTCGATGGCCTTGATGCCGGTTTGCAGCGGCACCTTGACCGGCTGGCGATCCACGATGCCGGGGGCCGGCGACTCGACGAGGCGGGTGCGGGTGGTCAGAATCGGGCCTTTGCCGTCCATCGGGTTGCCGAGCGGATCGACCACGCGGCCGATCATCTCGGGGCCGACGGGGATCGACAGCAGCGTGCCAGTAGTGCGGACCTCGGCCCCCTCACGCACCTTGAGGTAGTCCCCCAGGATGATGATCGAGACGGACTTCTCTTCGAGGTTGAAGGCCAGGCCCTTGGCCCCGGACTCGGGGAAGTCGACGAGTTCGCCGGCCATGACCTCGGAGAGGCCGTAGACGCGGGCGATGCCGTCGCCGACCTCGAGCACCTTGCCGGTCTCGCGCACGTCCATGTGGCTGCCGAAGTCGGCGATTTGCCGCTCGAGGATGGACGCGATTTCGCCAGCGTTGATCTTGTCAGCCATGAGAGCCACTCGCCGTCAGGTGGTTGCGGAGGTTGTCGAGCCGGGTGCGGACACTGGTGTCGTACACCTTGTCGCCGACTTGAACGATGAGGCCGCCGAGGATGTCGGGGTCGATGCGGATGTCCAGAACCGGGTGGGCGTTGAGTTGCGCGTGCAGCGTCTTCGTCAGGCTCTCGACCTGCGTGTCGAGCAGCGGCACCGACGCCGTCACCTGGACGCGGACGCGGCCGCCGGCCACGTCGCGCATCGTGCGCAACTCGGCGTTGATCGCCGGCAGCAAGTCGAGCCGGCCGTTCTCGTTCAACACGCCCAAGAACTTGCGGAAGGTCTCGCTGGTGCGGTGCTCGAAGGCAGCCGCCAGGACGGGCAACTTGCCGGTCATCGACACGGTGTTGCCGGCCAGGAACGCCTGGATGGCGGGGTGCGGCTTCAGGACGTTGCCGACGATCTCTTCGAGTTCGTCGCCAATGGCGTCGAGTTGCTGCGACTTCGCGGCGACGCCCATCAGGGCCTCGGCGTAGACGCGCGCCACGCGGGCCTTGACGCCGGTCGCTTCGAGGACGGTTTCGTGCTTGGTGGGGCCGATCATCGCGTACCTTCCGGGGCCGTCGCGGGACTTAGTTGACGCTGGTCTTCAACTCGGCGAGCGACTCTTCGATCAGCCGGGCGTGGTCGCCGGGGTTGATCTCGCGACGCAGCGCCTTGCCCGCCATCAGCGACGCGAGTTGGACACTGCGCTGGTACAGTTCGGCGATGGCCTGGCCCTTGGCCGCCTCGATCTCGCGGACGGCCCGCTCGCGCTCGGCGGCCGCTTCTCTCTGGCCGACTTCCCGCTCGGTCGCCCGGAGCTTTTCGGCGTCCTTGCGGGCCTCGTCCATGAGTGCCTTGATCTCGTCGTGGGCCTGCCCCATCTTAACCGCCAGGTCGGCCCGGATGCCCTCGGCCTCCTTGCGGGCCAGCATCGCCTCGTCGCGGACCTGCACGATCAGGTCTTCGCGGGCCTGAATGCCCTTCGTGATCGCCGGCCAGGCGAACTTGGCCATGAGCGCCAGCAGCACCAGGAACACGAAGAGCGTGTAGATGCTCAGATCCCAGCGGGCGGGCAGGTCAAAAATGCCGCGCTGGCCGTCCCCCGCCGCGAAGGCGGGCGCGGCGAAGGCCAAGAGTCCGAGCAGCGCGGGGGCGAACCGGGCGGTCATGGGGAGGTCTCGTGAAGAGTCGATGGAACATTCGGACGGCCGTCTTAGACTACGAAGCAGAGGGCGAGCGAGATGATCCCGGCCCCCTCGACCAGCCCGCCGATGAT
>JANXTD010000740.1 GCA_025352585.1 Fimbriiglobus sp. | reverse complement strand
CATTGCTGGTGGGTGAAGACAAAGCCGTCCACACCCATGACCATCGTCCACCGGGATTTGTTCCCGTCGCTGGCGCGTCCGGCTAACAAGAGTCGCGACACGCTGACGCCTTCGGCAAAAGTATGCTGGCCAATTTACCGCGCCGCAATGTCCGTGTTCGCCGCTTCGCCGACTTTTGCCCGCCCGCTACACTGCCGGCATGACGCGCCTGCCGATCGACGACGTGCTGCCCGAACTGCTCGCCCGACTCGCCGCGGCGAATGCGGTTGTGCTGCGCGCGCCGACGGGGGCCGGCAAGACCAGCCGCGTGCCGCCGGTGCTGCTGCGCCTCACGCCGACGGGGACGGTGCTACTCGTCGAACCGCGCCGCGTCGCCGCCCGCGCCGCGGCCCGCCGCATGGCCGCGGAGGACGGCACGCCGGTGGGGGACCGCTTCGGGTACAGTGTGCGGTTCGACCGCAAGACCGGGCCACGCACGCGGGTCGTCGCGTGTACGCCGGGGGTCGTCCTGCGGCTGCTCGACGGCGACCCGTTCCTCGAAAACGTCGCGGCGATCGTCTTCGACGAGTTCCACGAACGCGGCCTCGAAACCGACCTGCTCCTCGGCCTCGTCCGGCTGCTGCGCAGTACAGTGCGCCCCGAACTGCGCGTCGTCGTGATGTCGGCGACGATCGACGCCGGGCCGCTCGCGGCGTACCTCGGCGACTGCCCGATCGTCACCAGCGAAGGCCGGCTGTTCCCCGTCGCGGTCGAGTACCGCCCGCGGCGTGCGGACGTGCCGTGGCCGAACGCCACCGCCGACGCGATCGCGCGCGTGCTGACGGAGACGCCGGGGGACGTGCTGGCGTTCCTGCCGGGCCTCGGCGAGATTCGCCGCACCGCCGCCTACCTCGAAGCGTTGGCACGCGACCTCGACCTCCTCGTCCTGCCGCTACACGGCGACCTACCGCCAGAGGAGCAAGACCGGGCGCTCTTGAAGCACGCCCGCCGCAAGGTGGTACTGGCCACGAACGTCGCCGAAACTTCCGTGACGGTCGAGGGCGTCACGGCCGTCGTTGATACGGGTCTCGCCCGTCAGCCGGAGTTCGACGCGGCCGTCGGCATGGACCGTCTCGAACTGCGGCCGATCTCCCGCGCCGCCGCCGACCAGCGCGCCGGCCGCGCCGGGCGGACCCAGCCGGGCGTCTGCGTGGGGCTCTGGGACGAGGCCGGCCACCGCGCCCGCCTGGCGACGACGGAGCCGGAAATTCGTCGCGTCGATCTGGCCAACGCCGTGCTGCTGCTGACGGCCCAGGGCGAGGCCGACGTGTCGGCGTTCCCGTGGCTCGAATCGCCGCCGCCCGCTGCCGTGGCGCAGGCGCGAACCCTGCTGCGCACGCTCGGCGCGCTCGACGAAACCGGCACACTAACCGACGCCGGCCGCGCGCTATCGCGGCTGCCGGTCCACCCGCGCGTCGGTCGGCTGCTCGTCGAGGGCGCACGCCTCGGCATCCCCGGCCGCGCCGCGCTAGCCGCCGCGCTGCTGAGCGAGCGCGACCCGTTCGACCGCACGCAAGGCCGACGGTCGACGCCGACGGCGTCCGACGTGCTCGACCGCGTCGAAGCCCTCGAAGGCTTCCGCGACGGCGGCCGGCTCGACCACGCCGTCGGCACCCTGCACCGCGGCGGGGCGCACGCCGTCTGGCAGGTTCAGCGTCAACTCGCAGGCCTCGCCGGCGGATTCAATGACACTACGCTGTCAGCCGATGACAGCGCGGCGTCACTGCTCTACGCGGTCCTGGCGGCGTACCCCGACCGCGTGGCCAAGCGGCGGACGCCGGGCGACTCGCGGGCGCGGATGGTCGGCGGCCGGGGCGTCAGACTCGCGCCGTCGAGTGGCGTCGAGGGCGACCTGTTCGTCTGCGTCGATGTCGAGGCCGGCGGCGTCGAGTCGTGGGTGCGGCAGGCCTCCGGCGTGCGGCGCGAGTGGCTACCGGCGGCGCTCATGGTCACGGCTCCCGAGGTGATTTTCGACGGAGAAACCGGCAAGCGGACCGCCCGCAAGCAGACCCGCTACGGCGACCTCGTCCTCGACGACCTCCCCGGCCACTTCGCCGACGAAGACCGCGCCGCGGCCGTGCTGACCGAGGCGGCGTTGGCGAACCTTGACGCCGTGCTGCCCGACCCCGAGTCGCCGGCGGGGCAGTTGCGCACCCGCCTGCGGTGCCTCGCCGTCTGGCGGCCCGACCTCGGCCTGCCGACCTTCGACGACGGCGACTTGCGCGACCACTTGCCGACGCTGTGCCGCGGCCGGCG
>JANXTD010000964.1 GCA_025352585.1 Fimbriiglobus sp. | reverse complement strand
TGGAGTTCGGTTGCGACGCCGCTTACGTCCTCAACCCCGACGCCGGCACCGTCAACTTCCAGTGCGAGAAGAACCGCTTCGGGGCCGTGGACGGCATCCTCACGACCTTCGACGCGAGCGTGCAAACCTTCAGCACGGCCGTGGAACTCACCGGCCTGGACGCCTTCGACGCGGCCCCGCCGCCCGCCCCGCGACGCAAGCCGAAGGGGGGCAAGGCGTGCGACGACTGACGATGAAGGAAGTCAACGAACAGCACAACGGGGTGTTGCCAGCCGACGCGACGTTGCGCCCCGACGCCGAACCCGCCCGGCCCGCCGCCCCCGCCAAGCGGAAGGGCACGGGGCACCGCTTCGGGCTGCTGAACGCCGTGACCGACTTCGACCTGGCGGGCCTGACCGGCGCGGAGGTGAAAGTTTGGCTCGTGCTGTTCCGCGACACCAAGGCGAAGGCGGGCACCGCCCGCACCGGGCAAGCGGACATCGCCCGCCGTGCGGGACTCTCCGAACGTGGCGTGCGCAAAGCCTTGGTCGCGTTGCAGGCGAAGGGGCTGGTGCGCGTCGTCCGCCGCGGCCGGCTCAACGCCGGCCCGTCGCACTACCGGCTCTGCGCGTCGGCGTCCGCATGAGGAACCGGGGTTCCGGTTGCATGAGGAACGAAATGGTCCACCACCGAGGAACCCCAGTTCCGCTATCCCAGAAGGGACCAGTGCGCACCCGAAGGCCGCGCACGAAGTTACTATTCCGCAACCGTTACGCGAACCGAGAATGGCGCGCCGCGTGGCCGCCGGTACACTCCGACTTGCCTTGAGGTTGGCCGCCGGGAATGACCCCGCCGGCCGGCCGCACCGCGAAAGGTTGGCGATCATGGCGAAGCCCTACAAGCTCCTGAGTACCCGCACGCTCCCGGCGGGTGCCGAGGTCGTGGAATCGGCGGGCGTGCCGCACGTCCGGCTCAAGGAGCGCGGCCGGCCGACGCTGTACCGGCTCACGAAGTCCGGCACGGGCTACTTGCGGCCGTCGAAGCGCTGGTACTTCGACGTGCGGGACGCCGCCGGCACCGTGCGCCGGGTGAAGGGCTTCGCCGACCTGAAGGCGACGGAGCAACTCGCCGCCGAGGAGGAGCGCAAGGCGTCCCGCGTGCGCAGCGGCTACACCGACCCCGCGGAAGAACACGCCCGCCGGCCGCTAGCAGATCACCTCAAGGACTACGCGGCGGCACTTCAGGCGAAGGGGGGCACCGCCCGCCACGTCCGGCAAACGTGCGCGTGTGTGTCGGCGATTTTCGGCGGCTGCGGCTTCGCCTTCCCGGCCGACGTGGACGCCGGCAAGGCCGCCGGGTGGCTCAACACGCTACGCCGCGACGCGGCACCGGCCGCCGTGCCGCCGGGCGACTCGTTCACGCCCTCCGAGGCGGCGACGATCCTGGGCGTCAGCCGCTCCGCGGTCGCCAACTCGGTCAAGCGGCTCGCGCTCGCCGCGGCGGGCAACGGCAAAGCCCGGCGGCTGCCGCGGGCGACCGTCGAAGCGCTGGCGGGGAACAGCGCGAAGGGCTGCGGCCCCGAGACGGCGAACCACTACGTCAGGGCCGCGCGCGGCTTCAGCCGGTGGATGGTCCGCGCCAGGCGCGTCGGCTCGGACCCGCTGGAGACGCTGCCGATCGCCAACGCGGCGACCGACACCCGCCGGGCGCGGCGGGAACTCACGGCCGCGGAACTCCGCCGGCTCTTCGACGCGGCGCGCGCCAGCGGGCGGGGTTACCGCGGGCTGGCCGGCCTTGACCGGTACATGCTCTACCTCGTGGCCGCCGGCACGGGCTTCCGGGCGACCGCCTTGGCCGGACTGACGCCGGGCGACTTCGACCTCGACGCCGACGCGCCGACGGTCACCCTGGCGGCGCGGCTGAACAAGTCGGGCAAACTCAAGGTGCAGCCGCTGCCGGCGGACGTGGCCGGGGCGTTGCGCGCGTACTTGGCCGGCAAGCCGGCGGGCGTCGAAGTTTGGGGCGGGACGTGGGCGCGGGACTTCCGCGGGGCGGAGATGCTGCGCGGCGACTTGGAGGCCGCCGGCATTGCCTACGCCGCGGACGGCCCGGACGGCCCCGAGTACGCCGACTTCCATTCGCTGCGGCACTCGTTCATCACCCTGGGCGGCCGCTCGGGCATCGACTTGAGGACGCTGCAAGAGTTGGCCGGACACTCGAAGCCGGAGTTAACGGCCCGCTACTCACACCGCCGGCTTTACGACCTGACCGCGGCCGTCGGCAAGCTGCCGAACTTGGTGCCGTGCGACGCACCCGCCGCCGACGCGGGGCAACTCCCCCTTCGCATGACGGGCACCGGCGGGGACAATTTCGGCGTAGTGCCGGGCGTAGTGCCCGGCGTAGGGACAGGGGGCATCCGGCTGCATCGAACTGCACCGGAGTACACCTGGGACAGTGTCGTTAGATCGTCGCCTGAGTCGTCGGAAGTGCTAGAAAACAGGGGAAACGGCGTCGATTCGCACCAGTCCGCATCGTCTGACACAAGCTCCCCGGGTTGGATTCGAACCAACGACCAGCCGATTAACAGTCGGCTGGCCGGCTGTGCGATTCCTCGAAGAATACGGCGTTACCCCACGGTTCATGCACTCCGGCGTCCCGCAACTTCCCGGCAGTTCCCGCCGTTTCCCGAAATAGTGTGGCGATAGTGTGGCGGCGACTCGGGCGCGACGCCTCCCGTTCGGCCGCGGCCTTCTCGCGGTAAACCGTCCCCAAAGTCCCCTGGGTTCGCCGCTACTTGCCGGCCCACTCGTCGTGGGCGAGTGGCTCGGCGTTCAGCTCGTCGCGGGTCGTACGCCAGCCGGGGAGGTGCTCGTCGAGCAGCGCGGCGAAGCGGGGGGTGTGGTTGCGCTCCACGAGGTGCGCCAGCTCGTGCGCGACGACGTACTCGAGGCAGCGCGGCGGCTTCTTCACCAGCTCGAGGTTGAACCAGACGCGGCGGGCGGCGACGTTGCAGGTGCCCCACCGGGTCTTCATGCGGCGGATGCCCCACGACGCCACCGCCACACCGTACTTGGCCTGCCACGCCTCCAGCAGCGGCGGGAGCAGTTTGCGCAGCTCGGCGCGGTGCCACCTCGCCAACGCCGCGCGGGCGTCGGCGGCGGTCGCCTCGGGGCGGACGCGTAGCTCGATCGTCGATCGGCCACGCAGTGTGACCGCCGCGGGGCGGTCGTGGTGGACCACGGCGAGCCGGCGGCGGCGGCCGCGGTAGTAGTGACTCTCGCCGGTCACCATCTCGCGCAGCGGCTGCCGCGACTGGGCGGCGAACTGGGCGCGCATCCGCTTCACCCAGGCCAGCCGGCCGACCACGGCCAGGCGCACGGCGTCGTCGGACATCGCGAGCGGGGCGGCGACGCGGACGCGGCCGTCGGGCGGGTAGACGCCGAGGTGCAGGTTCTTCACCGCCTTGCGGTGGACCTCGACGGTCACCCCGCCGACGCTCAGGGCGTGCGGCTCAGTAGCCATCCTGGTGCCGCACGAGGTCGAGCATCGCGTCGGCCGCCGCCCCGTCGCCCATCACTTCGAGCAGCCGGCCGCGCACCCGGCGGGCCTTGACGTCGCTGCCGCGCCAGCCGTCCTGGACCGCCTCGCGCACCGCCGCGTCGATCCGCCACGTCAGCGCCTCGTCCCGGCCGGCGTTGTCATACACCGCCCGTAGCCGCGGCGAGTCGAGGCCGGCCGGGTAGCCGGGGCCGCCGGGGTCCTGCACCTGTTTGGCCAACTCGGCGACTTGCTTCAGGTAGTCGGCGTAGGTCACCGCGGCGTCCTTGCGGCCGGCGATGAGCGCCTCGAGGAGTTGCGACATGCGCTCGTAGTACTTCGGGTTGGCCGGCGTCTCGTCCACGATCGCCTTGCGGACGTTGTTCTCGATCGTCTCCGCTACGGCCGCCTCGCTGCCGGCGATCCCCTCCGGGAGCGCGGCCTTGAGCGCTTCGGGGCCGCGGGCGACGAGAAGTTGCACCAGCGTCATGTCCCCGAAACTCGTCAGCCGCTCGCTCTCCTCGGCCCGGACGTAGGTGTCGATCAGGTGCCGCATGCCGGGGTCGTAGAGCTTGAAGTCGATCGCGTCGCCGCTGGCGGTCTGCACCTCGCGGTACAAAGCCTCGAAGCGCGCCACCTCGCACTTGACCGCCGCCGCGGTCGCCGCCGGGTAGCCGGCCTGGGCCATCTCGCCGGCCACGGCGGCGTAGGCCCGCAGCAGCGGCGGCACCAGGCGGTACAGCTTCGCGCGGCGGGGGGCGGTCGCGGCAATGTCGTCGCCGACGAAGTAGCCGCGGCCGCGGCCGGCGTCGTCCACGTCGCCGACCGGCTCGCACAGCGCCCGCACCGCTTCGAGCGTCTCGTCGAGGCGGGTCCTCCCCTTGGCCAGCCGGTCCTCCAGCAGGCCCGACACGTCGGCGGCGTCGTAGCCGTCGAGGGCACCACTCGTGTAGTCGGTGACCGCGCCGGCGAGGCTCTTGAAGAGGTCGCGGTAATCGACGACGTAGCCGAACTCCTTGTCGTCGCCGTCGAGGCGGTTGACCCGGCAGATCGCCTGGAACAGCCCGTGGTCGCGCATCGCCTTGTCGAGGTACAGGTACGTCGCCGGCGGGGCGTCGAAGCCGGTCAAGAGCTTATCGACGACGATGAGCAGCCGCATCCGGCCCGGCTCGTCGAGGAAGCGTTTCTTGACGGCCAGCTCGAACTCGGCGACCCGCTTCACCGCCTCGTCGGCCGGCTCGCCGAACCACTCCGCGAGCATCCGGCGGTACGTCTCGGAGTTGAACAGCCGCTCCGCCTGGCCCTCGCCGGTCTCCTCGCCCTTGACCGCCGACGCCGTCGGCTCGAAGGACGTGACCACGGCGCAGTGGCCGCGCAGGTCGGTCTGGCCGAACAGCTCGTAGAGCTTGCACGCCTGCGCGATGCTGCCGGCCACCAGGATCGCGTTGCCCCGGCCGTCGGCGAGTCGGGGGCGTTGCAGGAAGTCCAGGGCGATGTCGCCGACGATGCGCGCCAGGCGGTCGCGGCTGCTGAGCACCTTCGACAGCGTGCCCCACCGCTGCTTCAGCCGGGCCTTGGCGTGGTCGGTCAGGTTCGCGGTCTTCAGGTCGAACCACTCGTCCACCTTCTTGGGCGACGCCAGCGACTGCTCGATGTCGCGCGCCTCGTAGCGCAGGTCGAGCACCACCCGGTCGCGCACGGCCTCGTTGAACTTGTACGTGTGGATGTATCGGCCGAAGGTCTCGACGCTCTTCGCCTTGTCGGCCTTCAGCAGGGGCGTGCCGGTGAAGCCGACGAACACCGCGTCCGGCAGCAGCCCCTTCATCGCCTTGTGCAGTTCGCCGGACTGCGTGCGGTGGCACTCGTCCACGAAGACGTACACGTCCCCCTTCGCCACGAAGTTCGACGGCAGCGCCG
>JANXTD010000720.1 GCA_025352585.1 Fimbriiglobus sp. | reverse complement strand
AGCCGGCCGGCGCTGGTGTTCATCTCCAACTCGGCCTCGCGCTCGCCGTCGAGCATCGCGACCGCCTCCCGCGCGAAGCGGCCGTGATCGACCGCGCGGCCATCGACACTCGCCATGCCGGCGGCGCTAATCACCGTGTCGAAGTCCTCGCAGCCCTCGCCCGCCCCCAGGTAGACGCCGACGCGCGACCGATCGACGCCGCGGAAGTCGGCGTCGTCGAGGGCCATCTTCGCCGCGGCCAGGGCGAACACGGTGTTCGAGCCGCACTTACCGAAGCGGCCGGCGTCGGGGACGAACTTCGCCAGGTCGAAGTTCTTGACCTCGGCGGCGAAGGTCGTCGGGAAGGTGCGGGCGTCGAAGTGCGTGATGCGATCGACCCCGCTGACCCCTTCGAGGAGCGCGGCGAAGGTCGAGGCGATCGAGTGCCCCACGGGCGTCACCGCCCCCATCCCGGTCATGACCACGCGCCGACGCATGCGGAACTCCCCCACTCGGTCAACGGTCCCAGCGGCGCACCACAACTGCGGCGCACTGCCCCATCGTCGTCGCGTTCAGCTTCACCGCGTACGGCTTCGCCACCGGCCGCGCCGCGGTCACGACGCGGATGCCGAAGGCCGGGTCGATTTCGCCGGCGTTGCGCGTGCCCGGCAAGGTGCCGTGCTTGAGTGCTAACACACTCGCGGCGAGTTCGAGCAAACCGGACGCCGCCCCGGTCGCCCCGAGGTGGGCCTTCGGCGCGAACACCTCCACGGCGTCGCCGAAGACTTCGCGGATCGCCGTCGCCTCCCAGGCGTCGAGCCGGCCGAAGCCGCCGGCGTTGGCGTTGACGTGGTCGATGTCCGCCGGCGTGACCCCGGCTTCCTTCATGGCGGTGCGAATCACTCCGGCCAACACGCCGCCGGTCAGCCCCCGGTCGAAGCCCGACGCGAATCCAACGACCTCGGCGTCGATGCGTGCGCCGCGCTTCTGGGCCGCCGCCAATTCCTCGGCGACGAACACCGCCGCGCCCTCGCCCAGCACGGTGCCGCTGCGGTGCGAGCCGAACGGTTGCAGGGCCGCCGCGCCGAGGTCGTTGCGGCGGGTCAACTCCTGGAAGGTCGAGTTGCGCGAGTAGCTCACGGGGTTGATCCGCGAGTCGCAGCCGCCGACGAGGAAGGCGTCGGCCAGGTCGCGCTGCGTGATGCGGAAGGCCTCGCCGAGTGCGAGCAGCGACGCGGCGTCGCCGGCGGTGATGGTGTTGTTGGGGCCTTGGGCGTCGACGTAGATCGAGGCGTGGCAGGCCGGCATGTTCGGCAGGTACTTCAACATCCACTGCGGCGGCACCAGGCCCAGACCCGTCGTGCCCCAGGCGGCGTAATCGACGCTGTGCGGCTGGCCGGTGGTGGTCGCCTTGGCCCCGGCCGCGAGGTCTTCGGTCTCGGTGGCGACCATGACGCAGCCGAACTCGACGCCGAAGCGGAACGGATCGACCTGCCCCTTGAGCGGCCCGCCGGCGTCCTCCCAGGCCTTCACAGCCGTGGTGAAGCCGAACTGCACCGTCCGGGCCATCTTGTTGAGGCCCTTGCGGGCGTCGCGGTTGCCGGCCGGCAGGAACTTCTTGCCGTCGTAGCCCTCGACCTCGCCGGCGAGCTGGCAGGGCAGCGTCGGCACGGCGAACGCGGCCAGAGGCCGGACCCCCGAAACTCCGGCCAGGAGGGCGGCGTAAAGGCTCGCCGGGTCGGAGCCGACGGGCGACAGGACCCCCATCCCGGTGAGGACCATGCGGCGGCGGTGAGGGTGTGTCTGAGGCATCGTGGGGTACTATCGTCGCCGGGGGCCGGTCGTCTCCAACTTCAACAGATACAAAAGATGGGCAATCTCCGCAACCCCGGCTCCCCCGCGGACGCGGCCAGCGGCGGGCGGAAGTCCCCCGAGGAAACCCCCACCCCGAGCAACCCCGCGGCCCGCCCGCGCGCCGTCCGCGGCCCCGCGATGGCGTAAAACGGTATCGGCCGGGGCGCGGGCGGCAGTAGTTGCGTGACGAGACGCCGCGGGCCGACCCAGCGAAGGAGCGACATGACCCCTGCCCCGCCCGGCGACGCGCTGCGCGACTACTTCCGCGGCCTCGCTGTGCGCGACCTGGCCGGGCTGACCGACGCCCGGCTGCTGGCCGGCTACGTCGAGGGGGGCGACGCGGCCGCCTTCGAGGCGCTCGTCCGCCGGCACGGGCCGATGGTCTACGGCGTCTGCCGCCGCGTACTGGCCACGCACCAGGACGCCGAGGACGCGTTCCAGGCGACGTTCCTGGTGCTGGCCCGCAAGGCGGCGGCCGTCACGCCGCGGGAGTTCCTGCCCAACTGGCTGCACGGCGTGGCCCACACGACCGCGTTGCAGGCCCGCCGGGCCGCAGCCCGCCGCCGCGCCCACGAGCAGCGCTACGCCCGGCGACCCGCCCCCGACGCCGCCGAGTTGCCGGGCGACGACCTGCGGCCGCTGCTCGACCGCGAACTCGGCCGGCTGCCGGAGCGCTACCGCGTCGCCGTCGTCCTGTGCGACCTCGAAGGCAAGTCGCGCACCGAGGCGGCGCGGCAACTCGGCTGGCCCGAGGGGACCGTCGCCGGCACCCTGGCCCGCGCCCGGACGCTGCTCGCCGCCCGGCTCACTCGCCGCGGCGTGACCCTCGTCGGCGTGCCGCTCGCCACCCTGTTGCCGCCCGACGCCGTCGTGGCCGCGGCCGTTACCGCGTGCCTGACCGGCCCCGCCGCGGGACCGGTCGCTGCCCTCACCCACGGAGTGCTCCACGTCATGTTGCTCACCAAACTCAAGGCGGCGTTCGCCGCCGTCGCCGCAGTCGCGGTGGCTTGTTACGGGGCAAGCCTCGCGCTGCCGGCCGCCGCGAGCGCGTCGGGCCAGGAGGCCCCGGCCGCGAAGCCTGTTGACACCCCGAAGCCGGTGCCGGCCGTGAGGCACGCCGTCGCCGGGCGGGTCGTCCGGGCGTCCGACGGTACCGCCGTCGCGGGGGCCGACGTCCACCTGCTCTTCGATGAGACCACCGTGACCCCCCGGCCGACGACCCGCGTCAAGTCCGACGCCGACGGCAAGTTCGGGTTCGCCGGCGTCGCCCCCGCCAAGTACACGCTCCAAGCCTTCGCCGGGGGTTTGACCTCCCGAACCGAGATGATCCGCGGCTTGCGCGTGGTCGTACCGGTCGTGCCGGACGCCAAGCCAATCGTCTTGACGATGAAGCTGGGCAACTCGCTCAAGGTCCGCGTCCTCTCCGAGACGACCGGCAAGCCGATCCCCGGTGCGCAGGTCGGCTTCATCTGGACCGATGTCGAGGCGAAGCCCACCGACGCCCAAGGTGAGGTCGAGTTCCCGGCACTCACCAAGGAGCTTTGGACCGCCGAGGCGACGGGCGCGGGGTACGCCAGGGTCACGCGGGCAATCAATCTGGAGAGCGGCGAGCCGGCGGTGCTAGAGGTGAAGTTGCCGCCGGGGGCCGCCGTCGTCGGCGTCGTCCGGGACGGCGACGGCAAGCCGCTGGCCGGGATCGGGATCGACGCCCGCACGGCGGACCACAAAGTCCAGCACCAGTACCGCGAGACCGACGCCGCGGGCCGCTTCCAGTTCGACCACCTGCCGGTCGATCAGGGCGTGACGCTCACGGCAGGCCGGTTAAAATTCCTAACCGCCACGAAGGAACTGAAGCTGACCGCCGGGCAGGCCGAGCCGACGCGCGTCGAGGTCACGCTGACGCGCCGGCCGCACGGCGGGTCGGTCACCGGCGTCGTCACCGACCCGCAGGGCAAGCCGGTCGCCGGGGCCACGCTGCGGAACACGGGGAACTCGTCGGACGCGGTCCGCGAGGCGACGACGGACGCCGCGGGCCGGTACACGCTCGACGACGTGTACAGTGGCTCGCCGGGCCACGAGTTCGTCGCGCGGGCCGAGGGGCTGGCCCCGCAAGCGGTGACGTTCAAGCCCGGCACCGCCGCCGCCCCGAGCGTCGCCGACGTGAAATTGGCGGCAGGCCACCGCGTCCGCGGCCGCGTCGTCGATCCGTCGGGCAAGCCCCTGGCCAACGCCCTCGTGGACCACTCCGGGGGCCGGTCGCCAATGGGCGGCGTCGGCGAGTACGTCAAGACCGACCAGGAGGGCCGCTTCCGCTTCACGTCGCTGCCCGCCACCGCCCCTTTCGGGTTCTCCAAGGACAGGTTCACCGCGATCGACCGCCGGACGCTGCCGCTCGACGGCGCGAACGAGGTCGTCGTCACGATGCAGCCGTCGGGCGTCGTCGTCGGCACCGCCCTCGACGCGGCGACCGGCAAGCCGATCCCGCGCTTCACCGTCAGCCTGACGTTCAGCCCCGACCCCAAGGAGGGCGACCCGAGCGGGTCCCTGCTGGCGACGTATTCGGGCCCCGGCCAGGCGTTCAGTTCGGCCCGCGGCGACTTCCGCCTCGGCGACTTCGCCGCCGGGATGCCGCTGCAAGTCACGGTCACCGCCGAGGGCTACCGCAAGCGGGTCGTGCGGCGGTACCTGGCGACCCCGGCCGCCGACGCCAAGCCGACCGAATTCCGCCTGACGCCCGAGAACCCGGCGACGCTGCTCACCTACGCCGGCAAGGTCGTCAGCAGCAAGGGGGTTGGGGTCGGCGGCGTCGAGTTGCGGCTGGTCGCGACCGGCCCGCGGGGCGCAGACCGCGCCGCCTTCCCGTTCAACTGGACGATGGTCGCTGAGACGGGCCAAGTGGCCGAAGCCGACGGGGTGCTCCGGTACCTGTCGGGCGTGACGGCGGCGGACGGCGGCTTCGAGTTCCGCGGCGTGCCGCCCGACGCCGAGGTCGAGCTGGTCTACTGGGGCAAGGGCGTCCCCGGCGGCCGGGCCGACCGCCTCGACCGACGGCCCGCCGCCGGGCGCGCGGCGCTCGTCGTCAAGGCCCTGGCCCCGGCGTCGGTCGCGGGCACGATCGACCGCAAGGCCTTCCCCGAGATCGGCGACGTCTTGGTGAGCGGCGGGTCGCGGTACCATCATGCGACCCTGAGCCCGGACGGCTCGACGTTCACCGCGGAGGACTTGGCGGCTGGCAATTGGGAAGTGCTCGTGTACAGCCCCACCCGCCGCGCCGAGGGCCGGCCCGGCGCGCTCACGAACGAAGTCTTGGCCCGCCGGCCGCTCACACTCTAAGGAGGGCGAGCGGGCGACGGTCGTGGTCAAGGCCCCGTCGCCGCGACGCGGGGGCGATTCGGCGTGGAATCGCTGGGTTGGTCTGATACGATGTCTCCTCTAGGAGAATCGCCATGACCACCGGGACGACACTCGAGCAGGCCCTGCAAGACTTCCTGGAGGCCCGCGCCGCCGACCCGTACCTCACGCCGGAGGAGTTCTGCGCGGACGCGCCGCACCTGCTCGGCGGGCTGCTGCACGTCTTGCAGGCGATCACCACCAGCGGCGACCGCACGGCCACGGCCGCCGCCCGGCCCCCCGCCGCCGCGGCGGTCGCCCCCCGCGCGCTGGGCGTCTACGCGATCCAGCGGAGGCTCGGCGAGGGCGGCATGGGGACTGTGTACCTGGCGATGGACACGCGGCTCGACCGGCCGGCGGCGGTCAAGGTCATGCGGCCGGAGATCGCCTCGGAGCCGCACGCCCGCGCCCGCTTTTTGCGCGAGGCCAAGGCGATGGCGGCCGTGCGGCACGACCACGTCGCCGCGATCTACTCCGCCAACGAGGAGGCCGACGCGACCACCTGGCTGGCGATGGAGCTGCTCGAGGGCGAGGCCCTCGACGCCGCCGTCAAGCGCGGCGTGCCCTTCGACTGGCCGACGATCTGCCGGCTCGGCCGCGAGACTGCCCTGGGGCTGCACGCCGCCCACGCCAAGAAGCTGATCCACCGCGACATCAAGCCGGCCAACATCTGGCTCGAGGCCCCCGGCGCGAAGGTCAAGATCCTCGACTTCGGCCTCGCCCGCCAGGAGGACTCGGAGGTCGAGCTGACCGGCAGCGGGGCGGTCCTCGGCACCCCGGCGTACATGGCCCCGGAGCAGGCCAGCGGCGAGCCGGTGGACCACCGCTGCGACCTGTTCTCGCTGGGCGTGATGCTGTACCGCCTGTCCACCGGGTCGCTGCCGTTCTGCGGCCCGAACGCGATGGCGACCATCGCGGCGCTGCTGCGCAAGGAGCCGACGCCCGTGGCCGAGTTGCGGCCCGACTGCCCCGCCGGCCTGGCCGACCTGATCGGCCGGCTGCTGGCGAAGGACCGCGACCGCCGGCCGCCGACCGCCCAGGCCGTCGCCGACGAGTTGCTGGCGCTGACCGGCACCGCCGCGCCGACGGTCGTGGTCCTGACGCCGCTGGGGGTCGCCGCCGACCCGTGGGCGGCCCTCGACGACGAGGCGGCGGCCGCGCCGACGGCCACGGTCACGGCCCCCCGGCGCGTCGGCCCGCCCCGCAAGCCGAGGCGGTGGCTGCTCGCGATGCCGCTGGCGTTCCTCGTCGGCGTCTGCGGCTTCGTCGTGGTCAAGATTCGCAACCGGGACGGCACGGTGACGGAGATCCGCGTCCCCGACGGGGCGACCGTCGAGGTCGTAGACGGCGCGGGCAAGACGCTCGCACAGGTGCCGGCGAAGCCGGAGGAGCCGAAGGCGACGACTCCGAAGACGGTCCCGCCCGCGGCCCCGGCCGGCCTGGAGATCGACTACGCGGCGGAGCGGAAGGCGGCGGAGGGGCTGCTCAACTCAAACGCTTCTCACGGGTCTTTTGTACTCGCCGACGAGGCGGGCCAAGAACTCGCCACCTTGTCGTTGGGCAACCCGAAGGTCACGCTGCCCGACAAGCCGTTTTACGTCCGGAGAGTCAACACGCAGTGGGGGAGGGAAGCCGTCACCGACGAGGTGACGGTGGCGGTGGCGGCCTGTGTCAACTTGGAGCAGTTGGACCTCGACGGGTGCAGCGTGACCGACGCGGGGCTGGGCCGACTGACCGGCCTGCGGCACCTTAAAAGGTTGGGCCTCTCCAGTTGCGGCGTGGGGGATGGGGCGATCGACATGGCTGTTCGGAATCCTGACTTGGAAACGGTCCACTTGTGGAACACAAAAGTCACCGAGCCGAGGTTGCGGGAGCTCGTCGGCTGCCCGCGCCTGCG
>JANXTD010000643.1 GCA_025352585.1 Fimbriiglobus sp. | reverse complement strand
GTACCGCACGGCGTGCGAAGTCGTGGCGTGGTTGCAGGGCGAGTTGCGGCTGCACTCCGCCGAGGTGGCCGCGTTCCTGGCCGCGGCGGCCGACGAGTTCGCCGCCCCCGAGGAGGCCGCGCCGGCCGCCCCGAGTACGCCGGCCGGGGAGTTCGGCGGCTTCAGCGCCGACACCTTCCGCTTCCTCGCCGAGTTGCCGGCCAACAACGCCCCGGAGTGGATGGCCCGCAACCGCGAGCGCTACGCCTACGCGGTGCGCGAGCCGATGGTCGAACTCTGCCAGGCGCTCGCGGCGCAGTACATCGACCCGGTCGTCAACGGCGGCTTCGCCTGGGGACTCGAGACGGCGGCGCGGCCGGGCAAGGCGCTCACGAGCATCTGCAAGAACGACTTCGGCCGCGGCGAGACCTACCTGCCCGAGATGGGCGTCGTCTTCTACCGCCGCGCCGCCGGGCCGAAGCGGCTCGACGCGCAACTCTTCGCCCGGCTCGACGCCGGCGGCTTGCTGTTCGGCTTCCGCCTCGGCCCGACCGCGCGGGCGGCCGGCAAGCGACTGCGCAAGGCGGTGCAGGATCACGGCGACAAGCTCTTCAAGAGTTTGCCGCGCGGCCCGGCCGCCGACGGCCTGCACTTCGGCCCCGGCGAACCGGGCGTGCCGCGTACTGTCGAAGACTTGCGCGCCTGGGCCACCGGCAAGGACTTGCTCGCCGCGCGGCGGCTGCCGGCCGACGCGGCGCAACTGCGCTCCGGCGAACTCGTCGGCGAAATCCTGCTCACCTTCGACCGCCTCCTGCCGCTGATGGTCGCCGCGCTCGACGACGACCCCGTCCCCGCGCTCGAGCGCCGCGTCGGCGGCGAGGCGCGACCCCACTTCGACGCGGCGGCGTTCAGTCGCGCGACCTTCTTGAGCGAGGTCTGGTTGCAACGCGCCCTCGACCTGCTCCACCTCAAGAAGCAACTCATCCTGCAAGGCGTGCCCGGCACCGGCAAGACGCACGTCGCCCGGCAACTCGCGCGGCTGCTCACCGGCGACGCCCCCGGCAACGTGCGGCTCGTGCAGTTCCACCCCGGCTACGCGTACGAGGAATTCGTCGAGGGCATCCGCCCGCGCTCAGGCGACAATGGCGAGACGACCTACGCCGTCGAGCCGGGGCTGCTGCCGGCGTTCGTCGAGCAGGCGCTCAAAGCCCCGTCGCTGCCGCACGTCCTGGTCATCGACGAGGTCAACCGCGGTAACCTGCCGCGCGTCTTCGGCGAGTTGCTGTTCCTGCTCGAGTACCGCGACCAGGAAGTCACGTTGCCGTACTCCCAGAAGCCGTTCCGGTTGCCGGCGAACCTGTACATCCTGGGCACGATGAACCCGGCGGACCACAGCGTCGGCACGCTCGACCAGGCGTTGCGGCGGCGCTTCTCGTTCGTCGAGATGCCGCCCGACGCCGCGGTACTCGCCCGCTGGCTTGACGCCCACCCGCCGGCCGAGGACGACGAGACGTTCGGCCCCAAACTTGTGGCGTGGTTCGACGACCTGAACCGCAAGCTGGCCCGCGACGCCGGCCCCGACCGGCTGGTCGGCCACAGTTTCTTCATGGTCGATCAAATCTCGCGCGCTTCGCTGCGAAGTATCTGGGAGCATCAGGTGCGTCCGATCCTGGCCGCCGCGTTGCCCGGCCGCGCCGACCGCCTCGACGCCTTGGCCCCGACGCGGCTGACGCAAAGCCCCCGCGAACCCGCAAGCTCGGAGACGTGATGCGAAGGTACTTGTCCCGGAGGTTGCTGCTTGTGACGGCCGCCTTGCTCGCGCTCACAGCCGCAGTCCTGGCGGCCTTTAAGTTCGCGGGCCGGTACGAAAGTCGCCAACCACAGGGAACCTACTGCGACCGCCTCGACCGCGACGACCCCGGCTGGCGACTCGACGACATCGTGCGGGCGACCAACGCTAAGTTACCGCCGGACGGCCGCAACCCGTTCGTCGTCGCCAGGGCCGCACACGCGATGCTCCCGATGGACTCGCGCCAGCACTTCGAGGACTTCCCTGACTGGAAGAAGTCCGAACCGAACGCGATGCTTGACCCGGTGGTGAAGGCGAAGTTGGTCGCGGCGATGCGGGGCCTGGAGCCCGCGCTGGACGTTGCCCGCGACCTCGCCGACCTGCCCGAGGTGGGCGGCAACGTGATTGTCACGCCCCCCGACTCGATGTTCCGGTTCATCCCGGAGGGGTCGGAGTTACGGACGATCGCCAGCCTCTTGCGGGCCGACGCCACGCTGCTGGCTGAAGAAGGCAAGACGGACGAGGCGGTGCGCTCCGTGCGGGCGGCGCTCGCCACCGCCCGCGCGATGGGCGACGACCCGACGTTGATGGGCCAGCTCCTCCGCATCTCGATGGGCTCTATCGCCGGCCGCGCGGCGGAGAGTGTCGTCAACCGATGCGAGCCGGACGCCGGGCTGGCCGAGTTGCAGGCGGAGTTTACGCGGGAGGCCGTGACGCCGAAGCTCCTGATCGGGCTGCGCGGCGAGCGAGCCCAGGCCGAGGCCATCGCGGCGAACTTTCCGTCGCCGCGACCGTTCGGCCAGACAGACGCGGACTTCCTGCTCGACGCGATGACGCGCTACGTCGAGGCCGCGAAGTTACCGCCCGAGCGG
>JANXTD010000640.1 GCA_025352585.1 Fimbriiglobus sp. | reverse complement strand
GCGGCCGGCCCCGTGACGCAACTCGTCTACTTCAAGCGGCTCGTACGCGACGGCGTGACGCCGGACTTGCTGCTCGTTGAAGTGCTGCCGAGTATGCTCGCCGCCAGCGCCGACGGCCGGCCGCAGGAGGCGGGGATGCTGTCCGCCGACCGGCTGACGCGGTCGGAGTGCGACGCCGTCGCCGGCTACTGCTTCCCGCCGGACGCCCTGCACGCTCGCTGGGCGCGCACCGTCGCACTGCCGGCTTACTGGCTGCGCCGCCAGGTGCTGTCGCGGGTGCTGCCGAGTAGCCTGCCCTGGCACGCACGCTGCGACTGGAGCCGCGGGGCCGACGGCGACGGCTTCAGCCGGGCCTGGTCGCAAAGCGTGGACGCCGACAAGCGGGCGGCGCTGACCGAGAACGCTCGCCGCGAGTACGCCCCGACGCTGGCAGACTACGCCCCCGGCGGCCCCGCCGTCGCCGCGCTCGAAGAACTACTGACACTTTGCCGCGACCGCGGCGTGGCCGTGCGGTTGGTGCTGATGCCGGAGTCGAGCGGCTTCCGCGACTACTTCCCTGCGGCCGGGTACGACCGTCTCTTGCGTCGCCTGGCCGAGTTGAACACGCCGCTGGTGAACGCCCGCGAGTGGCTCGACGACGCGGCGTTCTACGACGGCCACCACGCCTTCGTCGCGGGGGCCGACCTGTTCACGGAGCGCCTGACCCGCGAGGCGATCGGCCCGGCCCTGAAAGCGGGGCGTTGACATGCGCCGCTACGCCGCCCACACCGTCGGTGCTTTCTTCGCCACGCTGTTGGCGTGCAACCTCGCGCTCGTCGTCGCGCTCGAACACGCCCCGCCGCGCTGGCACGACCCCGAGTACGGCAAGCGCCTCGGCCTCCTGCAAGCGCGTCAGCGCGAGTACCCCGGCCGGCCGTTCGTCGTCGCGCTCGGCAGTTCGCGCGTCGCCATCGGCCTGCACCCGGCGTCGCTGCCCGTCGAGTCGGACGGGCCGTTGCTGTTCAACATGGCGCTCGTCGGCAGCGGCCCCGTGATGGAACTGCTAGTCTTCCGCCGGCTGCTGGCCGACGGCGTGCGGCCCGACGCGGTGCTCATCGAGTACTGGCCGGCGTTCCTGCACGAAGCCGGCACTTACCACGAGGCGGCCCGCTTCGACGCCCACCGCCGGCGGCCGTTCGATGCGCGGACGCTGCGCGACGAGTTCCCCGACCCGGCCGCACGCCGAATCGACTGGCCCATTGCGCAAGCCTTGCCGCTCCGCACGCACCGGCTCAACGCCTGGAACCAACTGCTGCCCGGCGGCCTGCCCCGCGCCCAACGCATCGACGGCCTCTGGTCGCGCATCGACCCGTGGGGCCGGCTCGCCGACCGCGACAGCGTGACCGACGCCGGGCGGCCGACGTTGCGCGAGGTTCACGCCGGCTACTACCGGCCGCTGTTCGCCGCATACGAAGTCAGCGAAGTCGCCGACCGCGCCTTGCGGCGACTGCTGCGCGAGTGCGCCGACGCCGGCGTCCCCGCGGCGCTGCTGCTGATGCCCGACGCGCCGGCGTTCGCCGAGTGGGTGCCGGCCGAAGCCCGGTCGCGCGCCGCCGACCACGAGCGCCGACTGCGGGCCGAAACCGGCGTGCCGGTCATGGACGCCCGCGGCTGGATCGACGCCGCGCAACTGCCCGACCGCATCCACCTGCTCACGCCCGGCGCGGCCGAGTTCACGCGGCGACTTCAGGGCGAACTCGGCGTCGCCTTCCCGCAGTTCGCCACGCCGGGGGCCACGCGATGAGCCGCCGCCGTGCCTCGCGTCGGGCTGTGCTCTGGGCGCTCGCGTCCGTGGCGTCCCTGCAACTCGGCCTGTCGGTCGCGCTCGAACGCTTCAAGCCCGAGTGGCGTGACCCCGAGTACGGCTTGCGTCTGCGTGATTTCCAATCGACGCGGCCGCCGGGAAGACTCGTCGCGATCCTCGGTAGCTCGCGGACGCAAATGGGGCTCAACCCGGCGGTGTTCGACCTGCCTGCCAGCGTCGGGGCGTACAACTTCGCCCAGTCCGGCAGCGGGCCAGTGCAAGAACTGCTCACCTTCAAGCGGCTCCTCGCGGCCGGCGTGCGGCCCGACTTCCTGCTAGTCGAAGTCCTCCCGCCAACACTCTCGACCGCCTCGCCGGTGAACCGCGTCACTGCCTCGGAGCGCTACGACTGGCGCGACCTCGGCCACCTCGAAGCCTACGGCGACTCCCTGCCCGCCGGCTGGCTGCGGGCCCGCCTGTCGCCGTGGTCGTCGAGTCGGTCGGTGTTGCTGTCGCGGGCCGGACTGGGGTTCCTGTTGCCGCCGTCGGCGCGGCGCGACTTCCTGTGGAAGCAAACGCGGCCCGGTGGCTGGATGCCGTACTTCTTCGAGACTGTCGATAACGACCGTCGCGAGGAGGGCTTGCGCAAGGCCCACCGCGAGTACGCCGGCTGCCTGCGCGACTTGCGCATCGACCCCGCCGCGCGACGAGCCTACGCCGAACTGCTCGAACACGCGGCACGTCAAGGCGTGGGAGTAAAGTTCTTCGTCATGCCCGAGTCGCCCCGCTTCCGGTCGTGGTCAACCCCGGCGACACGCGACACCGTCAACGCCTACCTCAACGAACTCGCGCACGCCAGTGGTCAGCCGGTCGCCGTCCTGTCGGCGTGGGACTTGCCGGAGGCCGACTTCGCCGACGGCCACCACCTCCTGCGTCACGCCGCCGACGCCACGTCGAAGCGGCTGGCCCGCGAGCAGTTCGACGCCTGGGTGAGACCGTAACGTCACTCGTAGGCGATGGCGTCGGTGATGCGCGTCTTCACCGCGCGGTACGCCGGCAGTAGCCCCGCGACGGCGGCAACGCCCATCGCCCCCGCCGCAATCGCCAGCCCCGTGCGCCACGGCACGACCATGTCGAATAGGAACCCCGACTCCTCCAGCAACACCACGCGTAGGACGTACCACTCCATCGGCAGGCCGATCAGGATGCCCAGCACCGTGCCGAAGACGCCCATCAGCAAGGCTTCCGCCAACACCGAGCGGACCACCTGCCCCGGCGTCGCCCCAACCGCGAGTAATAGCCCGAGTTCACGCTTACGCTGGAGTACCGAGATCAGCAGCGCCGTGATGACGCCCAACGCCGCGACGATGCCGACGACGATTTGCTGCATGAACGCCAGCACGTAGACGCGGTCGATCAGGTCGGCGAGGAACTTGCGCACCGTCCCGCGGTCCTGCACGACCAGCCCGCGGCTCTGGGCCAACGCCGCCAGTTCGACACTCGCAGGCGAGTCGGGCGCGGCGTCGGCGAGGTAGACGTGGGCAATGTCCACGAGCGGATCCTGGAAGAGCGTCGCGTAGTCGGCGCGGTCGAGGAAGACGGTGCCGCGGCTCCACGAGTAGTCGCGGATGGTGTCGAGGATCGTCAGCTTGACTGGCCCGCGTGGCCCCGGCAGGGTCAGCGTGTCGCCAGGCTTCTTGCCGTGCAGCCGGGCGAAGTTGTCGGAGACCAGCGCGGAGTTGGGCCGGTTCAGCGTCCGCAGTTTCGCCAGCCCCTCGGGGTTCCCGGCCGTCCGCTTCGCGTTGCCCTCGGCGTAGGCGGCCGCGTCGATCGCCACGAGGAACACCAAGGTGCCGTTGTACTCCGGGCGGACGTAGCGCAGGCCGACAACACCCTGCACGCCAGGGATGCGGGCGGCGTCGGCGAGCAGTTGCGGGTCGAGCGGCGTCTGCGAACTCGTCGCCTCGGCGAGGCTGCCGCCGAAGAGAAAGCGGTCGGCCTGGATCACCTCGTCGAGCCAGCGCACGACGGGGACTTCGTTGCTCAGCCCGACGCCGGCCGTCTGGAAAATCACCGCGACCCCGGCCCCCAGCGCCCCGATGACTACCCCCGTGCGGCCCGGCGAGCGCAGCAAGTTGTCGGCGGCCAGCCGCGCCTCGATCGGCAGGACGCGCCGCAAGACCGGGTGGACGACCCGCACCATTAGCCCCACGAGGATCGGCGCGGCGAGCAGCAGGCCGACGAGCGCCGTCATCATGCCGCCGAAGGCTCCGACGCGGTGCGGCAGGTCGTGCCGCGCCAACACCATCGCCACGCCGCCGGCGACGAGCGCGACGCAGGCCGACTTGTGCGCGAAGGCCCACCAGCCGCCGGCCGCGCCGGGGACGCGCCGCACGGCGTCGGCCGGGTCTTGCGTCGCCGCCTGGGTCGCCGGGATGACCGCGGCCGCCACCGCCGTGCCGACGCCGGCGAGCGCGGCGTACAGCACAGTCATCAGCGACGGCACGCCGGGGTTCAAGTCGGGGTTGAGGAACAGCGCCCCCAACTCCTCGCGGAATTGCCCCAAAATGACGCGCGCCAGCAGTGCCCCCGCCGGCACGCCCAGCGCCGCGCCGAGTAGCCCCAGGGCGAACGCCATCACGCCGAAGAGCAGCACGACCTGCGACCGCGTCGCGCCAATTGACCGCAGCACGCCGATGTCGTGCCGGCGCTCGGCGACCGTCACGGCGAGCGCGTTGTAGACGAGGAACAGGCCGACGACCATCGCCGCGGCGGAGCAGAGCGTGAATGCGACCTGGATGCCGCCGACGATCTCCTGCGTCGATTGGCCGTGCGCCTCGGAGGTGCGCACCTCGGCGCGGCCGCGCAAGACCCCCCGCACCGCCGACTGCACGGCGTCGCGGTCGGCCCCCGGCTGCAAAACCACGTCGATGCGGTTGACCCGCAGCGGCACGACCGCTTCCCAGAAGGCGTCCGCGCCGACGCCGCCGGCGACGGCCATCGTGCCGGCCGTCGGGCCGGGCCGGGCGAAGCGGGCCGCCGAAGCGAGTTCCATGCCGACGACCGAGTCGCCCAGCGTCGAGAGTGGCGAGTTCGCCTCCAGCTCGAAGTAGCCAGCCGGCAGGCAGTCGAAGCGCTGCGAGCCGAACTTCAGCGTCAGCGGCTCCGTCGGCGACTTCCGCGCCGCCGCCCAGCCGTCGTGAACCGACTTGCTGACGATCACGACCCTCCGCGTCAACAGCATCAGCGCCGCCGACGGCGAGTCTGACAGGGTGCGCGTGAAGCGGACGCCCAGGGGGTTCGCGCTGCCGGGTTGCAGCGACTCCGGGGTCAGCTCGACGCCCAGCAGCACGCAGACGCGGTTGCCCTGCCCCGGCAACGTGACGCGCTCCACGACGAGCGGTTGCAGCGCCGCGACGCCGGGGAGCGAGGCCGCTCGCAAGTCATCGACGACCGCGCGTTGGACGCCGAACTCGCCGTTGCCGATGAACAGGTCGCCGACGCGCGCCGGGGTCAGCGACTGCTCGGCGGCCTCGTCGAGGCACTGATTCAAGACGCGCGACGAGACCAGCGTCGCCACGCCCAGCGCGATGCTGAGCACCACGAGCGCGGCGCGGTCCCAGCGGTGCCAGAGGTAGCGCAAACTGAGCAGGCGGTAGAGGGCGATCATGCGGAACAATGGCCTTCGATTAAGCCGACGGTCGGGGGCCGACGACGGGGCCGTCCGACTCGACGACGCCGTCGCGGATGCGGACGATGCGCGTGCCGTACTGCGCCGCGTTGGCGTCGTGCGTCACCATCACGACCGCCCGCCGCCCCGGCTCCGGCAGCCCCGCCAACAGGGTCAAGATCTCGCGGCTCGTCACGCTGTCGAGGTTGCCCGTCGGCTCGTCGCACAGCACCGCGTCGGGGGACGTGACCAGCGCCCGCGCCACGGCGACGCGCTGCATCTCGCCGCCGGACATCTCCTCGGGGAAGTGGTCGGCCCGGTCGCTCAGCCCGACCCGTTCGAGGCTGGCCCGCGCCCGGCTCAGCGTCTCGCGTCGAGGCGACCCGCCCAGCAGTAGCGGCAGCGCGACGTTCTCCGCGGCGGTCAGCGTGGGGAGCAAGTTGAACGCCTGGAAGACGAAGCCGATGCGGTTGCGCCGCAGCAGCGAGCGGGCCGTGTCGGTGAGGCTTTGGAGGTCCTGGCCCTGGAAGACGGCGCGGCCGGTCGTCGGCGTGTCGAGCGCGCCCATGAGGTGCATCAGCGTCGATTTGCCGGAGCCGGACGGCCCCATGATGGCGACGAATTCGCCGCCCTGCACCGCCAGCGAGACCCCCCGCACCGCGCTGACGACCCGGCGGCCCTGGTAGTACGTCTTCGTCGTGTCGATCAGCTCGATCATGGTGCCCCGATGTCGCCCTGGTCGTCCGCGGAACCTCGGCCTCACTCCGGCCGTTACCTTAAGGGCCGCGGCCCGAAAGGGAAAGCCGCGAACGGACCGTCGGGCGTCGGTTCGCGTGCTATGGTGCAACGCGGCGGCAACACCCCGCCGAGGATTCGTGGCCCGCCGCGAAGACTCCGACCGCACCGCAACCGCTTCCCGGCCCGCACCGAGACCCCCATGAAGCAGCTCTACTCGTCCGGCCCCCTCGGCTCGCCCCTCGCCAACGCCGCCTTGCGGGCCTCCAGTGCCGGCGTCCCGGCCGACGCCCTGTCGCTCGCGCTCAGTCACGCCGGCTACGCGGTGCCGCACCGCGACGGCACCGACACCCCGCCGCCCGTGCGGCTGGCCCTGCTCAACACGCCGCAAGGCCGCGTCCTGACGCACACCCAGCCGAGCGGCGCGAACTACTTCGCCCACACGCTGTTCAACGTCCCGGCCTCCGCCGACGCGCAACTGGCGATCCAGACCTGGGGCAGCCCGCTCTGGCAGACGCACGACCCCGAAGGCAGTGGCGACCTGCCCGAACTGCCGTACCTGCCGGTCGCCGACCTCCTCGACGACGCCGTCTTGAAGGAGTGGCTGGCCGCCCCTGCCCGGCAGGAGATGCTCGACTTCATGCTAGGGGCACTGCTGGGCACGCCGCCACACGCCCGCATTTTCCTCGCCGCGTCGGCCGACGACGTGGCCAAGGTCGTCTACGCCGTGACCCGCGTCCTGCCCTCGGCGCTGCTCGACTCGTTCACCTTCTCGACCTACGAGTCCGACCCGCTCGCCTGCCCCGCGCGGCTCGTCGGCCACGACCTGGGGGCGATCGACCCCGACGCGCCGCGCGACCTGCCGGAGAGTTGCTACACGTACCCGCACTTCGCGTTCAACCTGGCGACCGGCCGGCGCACGGCGCTGGCGACCGAGGTGCCGTTCGCCCGCTTCGCCGTCAAGGCGGCGGCGGCCGGCGAGTATGTCGCGCTCGACGAGGTGAAATCGACCTGGGAGCGGCTCGGCCTCAAGGACGCCCGGCAGTTCGACCTCGTCTTCCGCCTCACCCGCGGCACCGGCACGCTCACGAAGGAGGAGGCTGCGGAGACGTTACAACACGCCCCGCTGGCCGCGTGGATCTCGACGCGGGCCGACGTTTTGCAGCAGTTCCTCGAGTGGTCCCTCGACGACCGCGACTTCGCCAAGGCCTCGTTCCCTCGCGCGGTCCAGGCGCTGCGTCAGAAGCCCGAGGTCACGGCCAAGCTCGCCCAGACCGTCCGCGAAGCCGGCCTCAAGGCCTTGAAGGCGAACGACCGCGACCGCGCGGCGACGGCGCTGGAAGTGATCCTGCCGACGGTCGCGCCGACGAAGGCCAACGCCGTCTGGGGCGAACTGCTCACGCAACTCGTCGAGCCGGACGCGCTGGCCTGGGAGGTCCGCCACTACCTGCTGCCGAAGTTCGTCCGCTTCAAGCAACAACAAGGCGTCGCGGGAGTCGATGCCGGGCTGACGAAGTGGCTCGCCGCCCCGGCCGACAAGCTCGCCGACCTGCTGGCACTCGACCTGCCGAAGCCCTACCAACTCGCCGCCGCGCGGGCCGCGCTGCTCCGGGACGGCGAACCCGGCGCGGCCCTGGCGACGACGCTCTCCCGGCACCCCGCCCTGGCGTTGACGCTGTTGCAGCCGGCCGTGACGGGCGAAGAAGTCGCCGGCAAGCTCTTCGACAGCTTGCTCGCGGAAGCCCCGCAGCAGCCGTGGCTCGAAGATTTGCTCAGCAAAGCCTCGGACTACACGCCGCAAAGCTTGAACCGCTACTTCGAGGCGACGCTGACGGCCGGCAAGGTCGATGCCGACCGCGTCATCCGCACCAGCGGCCCGCGGCTGCTCGAACTCTTCGCCGGCCAATCGGGCCTCGACAAAGTCGGCACGCAACTCCTCACGTTGCCACCCGACGACCTGCTCCGCAACGCCGGGTTGCTCGAATTCCTGACGAAGTTGCTCGACGAACCGCAAGTCTCCTCCGAGTTGAAGGCGCGTATCCGGGCGGTCACGACGGTTAAGGCGTACCTCGACACGCCGACGTTCGACGCCGCGACGATGGACGCCGTGGCCACCGCGCTGGCGACCGCCCCGCCGGTGGTGCCGGCCGCGACGAAGGGCGAACTGTTCACGTCACTTGCGAATGCTCTGTCGAGCAAAGCGGACGACTCCGCGTTGCAAACCCACCTCGAAACCGCCCTCGTCCACTTCGGCGCGACGCTGGCGAACGACCCGGCCGACCTGTACGAGAACCTGCTGCGCGACCTGCGCACCCGCACCGACTTCGCCCGGCACGCCAACCTCGCCCCGACGTTCCTGGCGGTCGCGCTGGGGGCGACGAATGCCCCCGAACTCGCCGGCAAGCTCGACGGCCTGGACGGCCACGCCTTCGCGGTCGCCTCCGACGCGGCCAAGCGTGGCGGCAGGAAGATGCTCGCCGAGATCGACCGCCGCGCGTTGGCGTGGCCCAAGAGTGCCCGCACGCAGTGGGGCTTCCTGAGCGCCGCCGTCCGCCCCCGAGGTGCCGCCGGGTTGCTGCGCGACGTGGCGTTGGTGGCGGCCGGCGTGCTCGGGGCGAGTGTCGTCTGGCTGATCGTGCTGGCGGTGAAGTGACCCGGCGAGCGGCGGATGACACTCCGCCGCGTTTGAAGATGACCACCGGCTTGCGAGGTGATCAAAGTGACGAGCGAACTCGCTTTTGGGACGATCTGTCCCGAAGCCGTGCCCCCCTCTTGAACGCGTTACCGCTGGTAAATTGGCAGGTAGTTCGCCGGCACCGACAGGATCAGCACGGCGATCGCGGTCTGGTACTGCGGGCCGACGTTGGCCTCGTACTTGTCGCTCCACTCGCCGCTCGGCTTCTGCGTGGCGAGCAGGCGGGTTTTCATGCGGCCGTAGTAGTCTTCCCACTTCTTGCCGCCGACCTGGTGCATCGCGTGCGAGGCGTAGTAGTGGCCGTACCAGTAATGCTGCTCGTCGTTGCCGGCCGTCTCCATCCACTCGACCGCCTTGGCGATCTGCTTGGCCTCGTAGTCGCCGCACAGTTGCAACACGCAGACGCCGGCGGCCGTGCGGGCGTAGCCGGGGCCGGCGGCGAACGGCTGGTAGCGGTAGCCGCCGGAGCGCACGTCGTGGCAGCGGTTGATGTAGGCGACGGCCTTCTTGAGCACGTCGCCGGGGACGTTGAGGCCGCTGTCCTTGGCCCCGCGCAGGGCCATGACCTGCATGATGGTCACCGAGATGTCGGCCCCCGTCGGCGACGGCTCGTAGCGCCAGCCGCCCTCGGGGTTCTGCGAGCGGACGATTAGCGACACTGCTTTGAGGAGAACCTTGCGGACTTCCTCGTCGGCCGACATGCCGAAGGCTTGCGTAAGGGCCAATGTCGCCATGCCGTGGCAGTACATGTTGCCGCCTCCGACGCCCGCTAAGTACCCCTTGTCGTCGGACGAGGCGAGCAGGAAGCGGATGCCCTTCGCCACTTCGGGGCCGAACAGCCCCTGGTTGGGGACGTGGCCGTTCGACATGAACGCCATCAGCGCGAACGAGGTCACGGCGGTGTTGCCGCTCTTGCCCCAACTGCCGTTGGCGTTCTGGTCGGCCTTGAGCTTCGCCAACCCCTTGGCGATGGCCTGCTTGGTCTGCTCGTCGATCTTGACCTTCTCGTCGGCGCGAAGCGAACCCGCGTTGGCGAACAGCAACGCGACGGCGAGGAGGCAAAATCGGCGGGCCATGTCACAACTCCGTGAAACCGGGCGAAACTACTTCTTGGGGGCGTCGGGTGCGGGCGCGACGGTCGGCTTGACCGGCGTCAGCGGGGCCGGGGCTTGCGGCTTCGCGGACTTCTTGATGTTCATGTTGTACTGCTTGATCAGCTCGCGGAACTCGGCCGGGAAGGCCGCGTCGCCGCTCTGCTGGACCTTGTCGCGCTCCATCTTTTGCAGGTCGATGAAGTTGCCGGCCTTCGACGCGTTGGCGGCCCCCGTCGCCGCCGACTGCTTCAGTTTCTCCTCAGCCACGCGGGCGGCCTCGGACTGACCTTCGTTCTTCGGCTCGCCCTCGCCGGGCTTCAGTCCCTTCTCGCCCGGCTTCTTGCCCTCGCCCGGCTTGTCACCGGGCTTGTCGCCAGGCTTGTCACCGGGCTTGCCGTCGGCCTTGGCCTCCTGACCCATGCCCGGCTCGGCCGGGGCGTCGCCCTTAGCCATCGCCGCGGCGTTGAGCGCGCCCAAGGCTTGCGCGAGTTGGTCGGCGGCCTTCTGCTGGGCCTCGCCGGCCTCGGCCGGCTTGCCCTCGCCGAGGTCTTTCGAGGCCTGGTCGAGGTCTTTCGCGGCCTGGTCGAGTTGCGGCTTGATCGCCATCGGGGCGTTGGCCTGGGCCTGCGTCAGCGCCGCCTTGGCCTCGGCCGTCGCTTCGGCCGACTTCTGGAGAGCCTCGGTCGCCTCCTTCACCTTGGCCTGGTCCTTCGCGAGGTCGCCGGCGTCCGGGGTGCCCTCGGGCTTGGCGGGCGCGTCGCCGTCGGCCTTGGCGGCGTCGGCCTTGGCGAGCGCGTCGCCGGCCTTCTGCTGGGCCTCGAGCGCGGCGGGGATGTCGCCCTTCTCGAGCGCCTTCGCCGCGTCGGCGGCGTCCTTCGCGGCCTCGGGCAGGTCGGCCTTCGCGGCCTTGTCGGCGATGGCCTTCTGCAAGTCCGCGAGCTTCTCCGTCGCCGACTTCATCGGCTCGCCGGGCTTCGGCTTGGCGTCGAGCTTGTCGGCCGCCTTCTTCGACGCGTCGGCGGCTTCCTTGGCCTGCTCGAGCGCCTTGGCGACCTGCTTGGCGGCGTCGGCGGGGTCAACCTGATTCGGCTGCAACGCGGCCTGGTCGGCGATCTCCTTGGCCTGCAAGTCTTCGATGGCCTTGTCGAGCGCCTTGCCCGCGTCATCGAGGTTCTTGGCGGCCTCTTTGGCGTCGGCGGCCCCGGCCTTGGGGTCGTTCTTGGCCAGCTCGTCCTTGGCCTTCTCCTGGTTCTTGGTGGCCATGTCCACCTTGGCGGCGGCGTCCGGCGCGGCGTCCTTCAACGCCTCGGCCACGTCCTTGGTCGGCGGCGTCAGCGCGTCCTGCTTTTTGGCGAGGTCGGCGTTGGCGTCCGGCTCGGCCTTCTCGCCCTTGTCGGCCTTGGCGGCCTGCTCCTTGGCGGCGTCGGCGACCTTGTTCTCCTGCTTCGCCAACTCGGCCAGTTTCTCCTTGGCCGCTTCGAGCTTGGCGAGGTCGTCGCGCCGCTTCTCGATCGCGGAGGCCTGCTCCTCCAGCCCCTTCTTCGCGGCCTCGAGCGCCTTGATGGCGTCGTCCTGCTTCGGCTGGGCGTCGGCGGCGTCCTTCTTGGCCAGGTCCTTCGCGGCGTCGGCGGCGAGTTCGGCGGCCTCCGCGATCAGCTTCTTGACCTCGGGGTTCTCCGGCAGCGGCAACTCCTTGGCGGCCTCGGCCTTCTTCGCAACTTCCTTCTGCGCCTCGGCGGCCGGCTTCAGGGCGTCCGGCTTCTTCTCGTTGGCCTTCGTCAACTCCTTGGCGGCCTTCTGCTCCTTGATGAGCTTGTCGATCTCCTCGGCCGCCTTCTTAGCGGCGGTCAGCGGGTCGGTCTTCGTCTTCTCGGCCTCGGCGATCTGCTTGTCGAGTTCGCGCACGGCGTCTTCGAGCTTTTCGGCGGCGTTGCCCTCGGCGACCTTGGCGTCGTCGAGCTTCTTGTCGCGCAACTCGTCCTGGGCGCGGCGCATCTCGGACTCGGCCGGGGTCAGCTTCGCGGCCAACTCCTTCGCCACGGTCTCGAGTTGCTTGCGGGCTTCGCGTGTCTCGAACTCGACGGCCGCCTGGCGGTCCGCCAACTTGGCCGCCTCGACCTTTTGCGTCTCGGCCTTCTGCGGGGAGGGGTTTTCCTTGGGCTGATCCTTCAACGCCTCCGTCTCGGCCTTGAGCGCGACTTCGGCCTTGCGGGCCACCTCGACCTTCTCACGCACCGCCTTCAAGACCGTCAACGTGTCCCGCGGCGTGGCGAGGACCGCGGCGATCGCCTGCAACTCGCGCGACACCCGCAATTGCGCCTCGGCCGCCCCCTTGAAGTTCTTGCCGTTGACCGACTGGAGCGCCGTCTCCATCTGGCTCACGAGCTGGCCGGAGCGGGCGACCGCGTCCGACTTGACGAGCCGGTCGAGTTGCTCGGCGGACAGCTTCGACTTCAGCCCGTCGAGTTGCTTGACGAGGTTCGACAGTTCGTTGCGAAGGTCGGTCTGGCCGTCGCCCAGCTGCTCGCGCTCCTCGGTGAGCTGGCGGTTCGGGTTGCGGACCCGCGGCGAGTCGCCCAGGGTGTCCGCCCGCAGCGCCCGCTGGTGCAGCGCGAACTGGGCCTTCGAGGCGTCGGAGTAGCGCTTGGCCGCCTCGTCGAGCGACTTCAGCACGTCGAGCCGGAACAAAATACTCCGCAGCGACGCCACGACGGCGCGGTGCTTCTGGTACGCCTCGCGCTGCTCGCCGGTGACCGTCGCCTCGTCGGGGGCCTTGACGGCGCTCTCGAGGTGGGCGAGGACCGCCTTCATCTCCTCCTGGCTGAGCTTCTTCAGCGTCACCGCGACTTCGTCGAGCACCTTCTGCTCGGCGGTCGGGTCGAGCTTCTGGTACGCCAGGATGCGCAGCGACGTGGTGACGTGCCGGGCGGTCTGCTCGACCGCGGCGTTGGCCCGCTTTTGCAGGTCGCGCTGGGTGCCGGGGTTGCCGGCCACCGGGTCCGCGGCGCTGAGCCACGGGGTGTTCGCCAGGATCAGTGCCGCCGGGATGAGAAGTCTGCCGCCACGCATGGTCGCCCCTCGGTTGTCGCGAAAGATCGCGGGAGTCGCGTCGAACGTTTCAAGTCTGGTCAGTCTTCGGACGCCGTCAATTCGCCTTCGGTTCCTGGAACACCGACCGCTGCTTCTGCTCCAACTCGCTGAGCTTGACGCGGGTGCGGTAGTGCTCCTGCCGCCACGCCTCGAAGCGGGCGTCACTGACGACCTGCTTGATGCGCGACTCCGGCGACCACCCCCCCGGGCGGCGGGCGTCGGCGACGGTCACCGTCGCGTCGTCGGCGCTCGACCCGATCTGCCGCGGCGGCGAGGTCGGCGGCTGCGTCGCACCGGGGTGGCGGTCGTACAGGACGACGCGCACCTCGACCGTGTCGCCGACTTCGAGGGCCGTGTCGCTGGTCACGCTGCCGCTCTTCACCGACTTCTTGAGGGCCGAAGTCTTGAAGTTGTAGCGACCGCCGGCGGTCAACCCGCCCGGTTCCAGGGCCGGATCGACCGCGGGGATCGGGTAGAACTCGACCTGGCCGAACGCCCCGGACTCGCGGAAGACGCCGAGTTCGGGCAGGAACTTGCCGACCTTGGCCTCGTCGGAGGTCGTCAACGCCAGCGGCAACGCCGCCCACGGCCCGTCGTTGACGCGGTACGCCAGGTACGCCTTCGCCAGCCCCAGCGGCGACTTGGCGTAGTAGCCGACCTGCACCTGGCCGCCGAGCCGCAGCGGCATGCCGTCCACGAGGAAGTCGTCAATGGGGCCGTCTTCCTTGGGGTCTTTCAACACTTCCGGGAGTAACCGCACCTCGGGGGAGCGGTCCGCGGCCACGGTGATGCCTCGATACGGCGGGTTGACGTTTTTGAAACCGTTGTCGTCGACGCACTCGATGCGGTAACCGCTGGCCTTGGCGGGCAAGGCGAAGCGGACGCCGCCGGCTTCGCGCGACTCGCTCAAGGTCAGCGTCACCCGCGCGGCTTCACTCTCCTTGCCCTTGTCGTCGCGGCGGTACAGCACGACCGTGGCCGCGGCGACCGGCTTCGAGAACTCGCCGTGGACTTCGACCGCCGAGTCGGGTAATGCGTAGACTTCGCCCTGCGGCTGGTAGCGGACGTACTCGCGCTGACCGGTCGGGTCGATGTACTTCGGCAGCACGATCGACGCCTCGACCTCCTTGACGACCGGCCGGCTGTCGAAGCGGATCGCGCCCGGATGGCGCAGGCGGCCGCCGCCGACCCAGGCGCGAAAGCTCATCGATGTCGAGGCGGGCGGCAGTTCGGCGCGGTACAGGCTCGTCGCGTCGCTCTCGCCGGTGCGGCCGGCGAACTTCAGCGCGAACGTCTCGGCCGGCTGGCCGTCGGGCGTTACCTTCAAAGTGCCAACGGTCTCCTCCGGCACGTCGCCGGTGACCTCGATGGTTACCGTGACCACGTCGCCCGCGGCCCACAATTCCGTCGTCGCGTTGGTGAGTTGCACCGCGTGGACGATCTCGACCGGCAGCAGGAGTTGCCGGCTCACCAGAGTCGTCGCCAGGACCGGCGCGACCGCGAAAACGGCGACGACGGAGGCCACGACGGGTGTGAGCAGCAGCGCGGCGTTGATGACGCGGCGGCGGTCGGCCAACTCCGGGAACTCCGGGCTTTCGGCGAGCCTCTCGGCGTCGCGCGTCACGTCGGCGATCAGTTGCCGCGACATGCCGTCGGTGCGGGCCGACTCGCGGTTGAGTTGGAGCGCCGTCACCAGGCGGTGGCCGAACGACGGCACCAGTGCCTCGGCCTGCGCCGCGAACTGGTCAAGGCTCGGCATGTTCAGGCGGAAGACGAAGCGGTTGAGGCAGTACAAGGCGACGGCGACTTGCAGCACCGACATCACGACGCGCAGCGCGAACGGCGTCTCGCGGTTCTGGTCGATGGCGTAATCGATGGCGCAGCAGACCGCCAGCAGCGTGACCGACAAGGCTACGGCGCGTGCTACCCCCCAGGCGAGCCGGTAGAGGCGTTCGCGGCGGCGGCGGGCGTTCAGGGCGCGGACGAGGGTTTGCATCGGGCTAACTCAGGCTACTGAACTTGCGCAGGAACCACTCCAGCGACAGCAAACCGACCACCCACACCAAGGACCAGACGTTCCACAACACCGTCTCGTCGCGGACCGTGACGGCGATCGTCTTGCGGGCAACCTGCGACGGCATCTTGTCGAGGTCTTCTTCGCGGTAGAACTTGCCGCCGGACTGCTCCGCAAGTGTCCGCAACTCGGCCTCCATCATACCGCCCGGCGACAACTCGTGGTCGGGCGGCAGCGTGACGCGGTACTCAAGGCTGCCGGGGTTGCCGCCGTTATCGACGGTCAGCGTGAACTTGCCGGTGCGGTTGAACGGCACCGCCGCCGTGTAGTCGCCGGACACGCCCGGCAGGCGGCGCAGCGTCACGCGGCTCGTGCGGTCCTTCGCCTCGGGCGGCCCGTCGAGCCGCACCAACGTGCCCTCGACCTGGTCGGCCGACTGCGCCGACAGGTCGGACTTGAAGAGCCGGGCGTACAGTTGCCCGGTCTGGCCCAACAGCGGGTCGGGGTTGTCGAGCGACATTTGGGTGAGCTTGGTGCCGAGCGAGCGCGGCACCCCGGCGACGTAAACCGTCTGGCTCCAGTAGCGGCCGAAGAACTTGTCGGCCTCGTTGTAGCGCCAGCGCCAGGTCTCGTCGAAGCCGCAGAAGACGACGTAGCCCTTGCCGTAGTAGTGCGACGCCAACAGCGGCATCGGCTTGCCGTCGGGCGTGCGCTCCGTCGGGTGGACGACCAGGGCGTCGGCGGCCGGCTTGAGGCGGGTGACCGGGTAGTGCCAGTAGATCTCCGGCAACGCTTTCCAAACGCGGACGTTCTCGACCGGGTCGTCCGAGAGCCGCAGCACCGCCGAGCGGACGCCGAGTTCGGTCATCTGCGGCCGGAACGAC
>JANXTD010000512.1 GCA_025352585.1 Fimbriiglobus sp. | reverse complement strand
GCCGCAGCGGCACACGTCGTCAGCGCAGCAGCCGCCAGGAACTCGCGGCGTGTCGTCGGCATCAGCGGCCCCCCTTGGGTTCGTCGTACTCCTCGAAGCCGTCGTCGAGCTTCGGCTTCTTCCTGGGCTTGGGCTTCGGCTCGTCGTCGAAGTCGTCGTCGCCTTCGTCACGGTCGTCGCCGTCGTCCTCGTCGCGGTACCGACCCTCGCTGCGGCGCAGGCGACCCGTCGATTCGGACAGCCTCAAGCCGTAGATGATCGGCAAGACGATCTGCGCGATGATGAGCACCAGGCTCAGGCAGCCGAGCGCCATGACGACGCCGACGATCGGGCCGGCGGGGCCGCCCCCCCCTTGATTCATCGCGCCGCTGAGGACGTTACTCGCGCCGTTGAGCGCGATGTTGACCAACACAATGACCGCGAAGATCAGGCCCACCTGCTTGCCGTGGTCGCCGCGGGACTTCATCCCGCGGTCGTCGAACTCGGTGTCGAGCGACTCGGAGCACTTAAGCACGATGACGAAGTTCATGATCAGCGGCGCGCAGGGGATCAGGCCCAGCCAGACCAGTCCGGGGGCCATCGAGCGGTTGCGCGGCCGCACCGCCTGGAGCGCCTGCATGGCCTTGACGAGCATGAAGATGTATGGGGCGTACACCACAATGATCATCACGACCGCGATGCAAAGGACGACGCCCAGCATCCCGGCGACACCGGCGGCGGCGGCCTGGTTGTTGGCGGGGCCGGGGTTGAAGCCGCCCTGTTGCAAGAGGTTCATCACCATCGGGCGGGTTCCGGGGGGCGCGTCGGGGCGGGGCGGGGGTGCGGCGATTGTACAGGGGGCGCGCGGCCGCACAACGACAAAGCCCCCCGGCCCGCCTCCGCTCCGTAGAATGCCCCCATCGAAACGCCGCACCCAGGATGCCCGTCATGGCCGTCGAGTTGGTCAAAGTCCCGTCGCCCGGCGAGTCGGTCACCGAGGGCAAGATCGCCAAGTGGTACAAGTCCACCGGCAGCGCCGTCGCGATGGACGAGCCGCTCTTCGAGTTGGAGTCCGACAAGGCGGCGCAAACCGTCGGCTCGCCGGTCGCCGGGGTCGTGAAGATCCTCGTGGCCGAGGGCGAAATCGTCGCCATCGGCACCGTCGTCGCCGAGATCGACCCCACCGGCAGCCCCTCCGCCAAGCCGGCCACCGCGCCCGAAGCCCCGGCGAAGGTGAACCTCGTCGCCGACGCGGTGCCGACGGGCGGCGCGGAGCCGAAAGTCTCCCCCGCCGCCGGCCGCATCCTTGCCGAGAAGGGCGTCGCCGCGACGGCCGTCAACGGCACCGGGCCTAAGGGCGTCGTCACCAAGGACGACGCCGTCAAGGTGAGCGCCCCGGCCGCCCTGGTGGCGACGCCGAAGCCGGTGGCGACGGTCGCCCCGGCGGCCCCGGTCGCCGTGGTGGCGTCGGGCGTGGCCCGCGAGACGCGCCAGGCGATGTCGATGATCCGCCGCCGCATCGCCGAGCGGCTGCTGGAGAGCCAGAACACCACCGCGACGTTGACGACCTTCAACGAAGCCGACATGACGGCGATTCAAGAGTTGCGCGCGAAGTACAACGAGCGGTTCGAGAAGAAGTACGGCGTTAAGATCGGCTTCATGTCGGTCTTCGTCAAGGCCGTCATCGAAGGCTTGAAGACGTACCCCGTCGTCAACGCCCGCATCGACGGCAACGACATCGTGTACCAGAACTTCTACGACATCAGCGTCGCCGTGAGTACCGAGAAGGGCCTGACGGTCCCGGTAATTCGGGACGCCGACCACCTGAGCTTTTCGGACATCGAGAAGAAGATTACCGAACTCGCCAAGAAGGCCCGCGACGGCAAGTTGACCCTGCAAGACATGTCCGGCGGCAGCTTCACGATCACCAACGGCGGAACCTTCGGCTCGATGCTCTCGACGCCGATCCTGAACCCCCCGCAGAGTGCGATCCTGGGCATGCACAACATCCAGAAACGGGCGGTTGTCATCAACGACGAAGTCGTCGCGAGGCCGATGATGTACATCGCTCTGAGCTACGACCACCGGCTGATCGACGGCAAGGAAGCGGTACAATTCCTGGTGCGCGTGAAGGAGTGCCTGGAGAACCCCGAACGGATGCTGTTTGAAATCTAACTTAACCGCGGAGAAGCAGGGTAGCGGAGAAGAATTAAAACTTGCGTTCGGTTTTCTCCGCGTCTCCGCGGCAAAATGCTTTCTTCCTACTCTTTAGGACTTTCATGCCCGACACTTTTGACCTCGTCGTGATCGGTGGCGGCCCCGGCGGCTACACGGCGGCCATTCGCGCGGCCCAACTCGGCCT
>JANXTD010000449.1 GCA_025352585.1 Fimbriiglobus sp. | reverse complement strand
GTCATCTCCGCGAGGAGGTCGTGTTGACGTTCGGTGATGACGACGCGTGCCACGGCGATCCCCCGGTAGTATGGGCAACGGCGTGGAGAGATAGGGTAATCTCGGCGGCGACGGAAGACCGATTCGGTCCAGCGCTACTAGCCGACCTCATCGCGCGGCCCATCGGCCGGCACGTCCTCAACCCGGACCAACCGAATCAAGCGTTCGATGTGATTGTCACGAAGTTCGACCGGCACCCCGAAACGGGGGTCGTGAAGGGGTACGGGCTGAAGACCTACCCGTAAAAACAAAGTGGCCCCGGCATTTCTGCCGGAGCCACTTCGCCGACCGAGGTTCCCCAGTCCACTTGACCACATGATAACATGCACCCGATGGAATTCCACCCCAGTTGAACGATTTCGTGGTGCTTCGTGGTGCTTCGTGGTGCTTCGTGGTGCTTCGTGGCGCTTCGTGGTGCTTCGTGGTGCTTCGTGGTGCTTCGTGGTGCTTCGTGGCGGAAATGCAGCGAGCCGGCACCTTTCGGCACCGGCTCGCATCGACTAGCAAAGCGAGGATGACGGGACTCGAACCCGCAGCCTCCGGATCGACAGTCCCGAACGCACCCGACGAAAACACTACGAATCCTGGCACTTCCAGCGCTGCCGGCACTCCGGGCGCAGTGCCGGGCGCAGTGGCCGGGCAAGCGAAGGGGGGACGCCCCGACGGACTGGCGCGCGTCATCGAAGCGTGGCCAACGCTGCCCGAACCGCTCCGCCGCGCCGTGCTGGCGATGATCGACGCGGCGGGCTGACGAGGTTACTGAAGGTGCTGGCACACTGGTAGTGGCCCGCTCACTCCGAGTCGAGGACTTGCGGCGACTTCGGGCGCGTCACCCGCACGACGCGTCCGCACGGGACTGCTTCGGGCCTAACACGACGAAGGCGTCCGCCATCGCCCCGCCCGCCAGGCGTGCCGCGGTCACCGCCGAGACCGTCACCCGCTGGCCGCGGGCGTACCCGTTCCCCGCGTCGTCCTCGACGCGCCGGAACGGCCCCTTGTACAACACCTCGACCGTCGGGGGTTCTCCAGCGGACGGCTTCCAGCCTTCAAGTTGGAGTTCCCGCATGGCGACGCCATCGCGTACGAAGCACGGCTTGGCGTCGAACTTCAGCATCCGCACGTTCACGAACCCCGCGCGCTCCAGGAGGCGCACCGGGTCGGCCTCGAACGGCACGTACCGGACCGCGCCGGCCGGGCCAGGGAGTTGCGGGGCGGCTACGGCCTCGTCGCCGACCAAGACGTGGACGAAGAGTCGCCCGCCGGGCTTGAGCACGCGCGTCGCCTCGGCCATCAGCCGGCCCCGGTCGGCGTCGCCGAGGGGCAGGTTCAGCGTGCCGCGCAGCCCGACTTCGTCGGCCGCCCCGGTCGCCAGCGGCAGCGCCTCCGGCACCGCGTCGCCCATGCGGTGCTCCCAGACGACCCGCGCTATCGGCGGGGCCGCGTCCGGCTTTGCGACGCCGATCACCACGGCCTCGCTCTGGCCGAGGCCGCGGTGGTCGATGTCGCCCTCGAACGTGTAGATTTCCCAGAGCGTGCCGTCGGGGTCGCGCGCCCAGAATTTCGTCTGCCGGGCGTAGCAGCACTCGACGCCGTCCTCGCGCTCGGTCCGCAGCCCGGCCCGCTCCAGGCGCTCCTGAAGCGCGACGAGTGACCCCACGTTTGGCATACGGAAGCCGACGTGGTTGAGCGGCCCGCCGGCGGGCCGGGGGGTCGGCTCCAGTGAGAGCACCAGCGGCGGCTCGTCCGGCTCGAACTTGGCGTAGTCGGGCCGCCGCTTGGCCGGCTCCGCGCCGAACAGCGTGCGGTAGAAGGCGACGGACCGGTCGAGGTCCGCCACGTTGAGTGACAGGTGGAACCGGACGCGGGCGTCGGTCGGCGGGGTCATGGGCGTCACTCTCCGTAGGGGGGTCGCGGTTCGCGTCAGGCGAAGTAGGTGTCGGTCTTGCCGTACTCGGCGTACTTCCGTTCGAGCCAGGCGTGGAACTCGCGGTAGTGCGCCTCCCGCCGGTCCCCGCCGTCGGCGGCGGCGTTGTAGCTAAGGTACAACTGCCGCCGCCAGCGGCCGGACGTGTTGGGGTCGGAGCGGTGCGGGGTGAACCCGCCGAACACGGCCACGTCGCCGGGGTCGAGCACCAGCGGCACGGCCGCCGCCTCGTCCACCGTGTCGGCCGGGAGTTCGTGGTACTGCCCGTCCTCGGGGCTGAGGCTGCCGCCGGCGTGGTAGCCGGGGTAGACCACCGTGCAGCCGTTGTCCCGGTCGGCCGGCTCGAAGGGGGCCAGGACGGTCAGGAAGCTGCGCGGGAAGCCGCCCCAGGCGATCCAGTCCTGGTGCAGGCCGTAGCCCTTGACCCCCGGCGGCTTGAAGATGAGCTTGTCCTTGAACAGGCACGCCGGGCCGCCGTAGAGGTCGTTTAGCAGCGCCAGTAACTCCGGGGCGAGGGCCACGTCCCGGCTCGCGGGGCTGAGGTCGATCACCGGGTCGAACGTCTCGAAAGTACACTCGCCCGTGAAGACGTTGTCCTGCCAGCGGCAGCGGATGTTGCGGGTGGAGACGAGGTCCGCGAACCGCGCCGGCAGGGCCTCCGCCTCGGCGGCGGCGCGGGCCATCAGTTCTTTGGGCAATAGGCCGCGGACGACGACGTACCCGTCGCGGTCGTAGGCGACGCGCCGGGCGCTCGGGGCAAGGGTGTCGGTGGCCGTCATCGCGGGTCTCCGGGGGTGGGCGGGGCGGCCGGCAGTCGGACGAACCAGGCGGCCGCGGCGAAGGCCAGGGCGACCGCCGCGAGTTGCTGGAAGAGCGGGACGTAGGAGCCGGCGGCGCGGTGGGAGGCGGCGAGCAGCAGCGGCCCCGCGGCGGACGCCAGCACCGTGAGCAGTTGGGCCGCCCCCTGGATCTGCCCGAGGTGCGCGGCCCCGAACGCCTGCCCCCAGACGCCGAAGAACAGGACCGTGACCATCCCGCCGGCGACGCCCATCGCGGCGGCGTAGGCGTAGACCCCGGCCAGCGAACTGACCTGCGGGAAGGCGAGCAGTGCGGCGGCCAAAATGGTCATCGCCACGGCGAGGAGCCGGCCCAGGGCCACGCGGGTCGCCAGCCACCCGGTCACCAGGTTCGAGGCGAGTCCCACGAGCGGCGCGAGCGTCGCGACCGTGAGGAACACCGAGCGGTCGAACCCGCGCTCGGCCAGGAGCGACTGGTTGAACAGCGAGACGCCCGCGGCGATCAGCCCGTAGAGCGAAGTCGCCAGCCCGAACACCCAGAACGCCGGCGTCCGCAGCGCTTGCGCCAGCGTGAAGCCGGCTCGGCCGTCGGGGCGCGGGGCGTCGCCCACGGCGGCCGGGTCACGGAGCAGCGTCGCCGACAGCACGCTGGCCGCGACGAGGAGCCACCCGATGCCGGCCCACAGCGTCCGCCAGTCGGCGTGCCAACTCTCGAAGGCGACCTTGATCAGCCCGAAGGCGACCATGAAGCCGACCGCGACGAGAAACGAGTAGACGCCGACGACCGGGCCGGGGGTCCGGCCGGCCGCCTTGCCGACCAGCGCGAGGCTCACGACCGACAGTGCGCTTTGCCCCAGGCCGCGGGTCAACAGGATGAGTGCGAACAGCCCCGCCGGCACCGGGACCCACTCGGCCACGCCGGCGGCGGGGTCGAGCGACGGCAACGCCAGTTCGGCACCGCCGGCCTCCGCGTGCCCCAGCGCCACCACGACCGCGCCGAGTGAGAGCAGGGTCGCCGCGAGGACGGCCCGGACGCCGACGCGGTCGAGCAGCCAGCCGCACGGGACGCAGAACAGCGCGCCGAGCAGGGTCGCCCACAGGTTCAGCACGGCGAACGGGACGCGGTCGAGTCGGAAGTCGGCGAGCAGCGGCTCCGTGACCAGCCCGAGGCCGTGCGTGCGGCCGGGGAGCGTCGCCACCATCGCCGCCGCCGCCGCGCCCGCGAAGGCGTAGGGGGCCAGCCGGTGGCGGGACTCGGCCGTCGGTTCGTTCGTCATGCGACGTGTCCCGCGGGGTTAGAGGTCGCCGGGCACTTCGCCGCCGGCGCGCGTGCCGAGCGCGCGCCACGCCGTCGGGTCCACCGCGTCGCGGAAGAAGCGGACACTGCCGTCCGCGAGCAGGACGTTGGCCCCGCCTGTGTGCCGGCTGCGGGCCGCCCGGAACCCGACGCCGGTGTACCAGTAGTTCGCCGGGTCGTTGGCCACGCAGTCGAACGACGGGCTGTTCGGCGTCAGGAAGTGGTTGTAGCTGCCGGCGCGGATCTCGCCCGACGCCCACATGAACCCCCGCCGGTTATTGCCGTTCCACGAGGTCGGCGGCCCGGCGCACGCGGCCGCGGTCGGCAGCGTCCCCGAGTAGCCGAGGTACTTGTACGCCACGTCCGGACCGCCGGGCTGCGTCGTCGTGGCCTCCGCGCCGTCCCCCAGCGTACTCTCGGACATCGCCGCGGTGTTCGACGTGCCGTCGGCGATGTCCGTGATCCGCACCGGCGTCTTGGCCGGGAACGCCCCGTCGGCACCCCACGGCGAGCCGAACGGCGGCCCGCCGTTGGTCGTCCCCGACCCGAGGCAGGCGGCGTAGTTCGTCGGCCCGAGGTCGGTCACCCCGTAGGCGGTGCTCACCGGCACCCCCTTGTCCGACGGGCACAAGAACAGGCTCACGCGCTGCGCGACGGCGAACTGGTTCGCCGGGAAAATGCTGTACGACGGCGCGCCCTGGTACATCGGCAACTTCAGGTCCATCGAGTTGTAGATGGCCGTCTGCTCGAGGTACGGGTTGAGTTGCGCCAAAACACTCCACGAGTAGTAGTACGGCGAGTACGAGGCGTAGGGGGCGATCGGCGTGCCGGGGAAGGCCGGCGGAAGTTCCCGGATCGCGCTCTCGTAGTTGTGCAGCGCCAGACCCAACTGCTTAAGGTTGTTACTGCACTTCATGCGGGCGGCGGACTCCCGCACCTTCTGGACGGCGGGCAGTAGCAGCCCGATCAGGATCGCGATGATGGCGATGACGACGAGCAGTTCGATGAGCGTAAACGCGGAGCGGCGCGGCATGGGGTGCCTCCGGCGGCGGGTTCGAGTGGGCGTCAACTTGTGACCTGCCCGGCAGTCAAGATGTTACAAGCGATCGCCCCGGCCGCCACCGGATTCCCGCGAATTCCCCCGGTGCCGCGCAGACACTCGCCCGGCTACAATTCCCGCTGACCCCAGTCCCGCATCGTAGCGTAGGGCCGTGCCGTGCCGAAGAAAGACCCTCTCGAGCCGCAGCGGTGTGCCGAGCTACTCGCGGCCCTCGCCGCCCCGGAGCGGCTGAAGGTCGTCCGGTTCCTCGTGGACGGGCCGCAGACCGTCACCGAGATCGTCGGCATGTTGGGCATCCCGGCGGTGAACGTGTCGCACCACCTCACCGTCCTCAAGCTGGCCCGCCTGGTGGAGGGGACGCGGTCGGGGCGGTTCGTGTGGTACGCGCTCTGCCCCGGCATCCTCGACGAGGCCGTCCGGGCGGGCGTCCCGACAGACGCCCTGAACCTCGGCTGCTGCCGCCTCGAACTGCCCGCCGACAAGCCGGCACCGAGTGCCCAGGTGTGAACTCGAATGAAGTTACCGCTTGGTTCGCAGTGGCCCGCGAGCCGAAGGGGGCACTCCCCGACGGACTGGCCCGCGTCGTCGAGGCGTGGTCGACGCTTCCGGAACCGCTCCGCCGCGCCGTGCTGGCGATGATCGACGCGGCGGGGTAAAGCCAAGAATCGCGAACACCCGGATGACTCTGGGTTCTTACCCGAGCGCTTTGAGCTGCCTGGCCGTCGCGCGAGGCTCACTTCACGCCGGCCGACTTCGGCCCGCGGTACAGCGACCAGACCAGGGCCGCGACCCACGCCGCCACCGCCACGAGGTCCGCCAGGTGCCGCTCGCCCGCCCACGAGACCCGCTGGCACGCAGCCACCCCCACGCACAGCACGAGGATCGCCGGCCAGTTCCGGAGCCGCCGGCCGAGCGCAATCCCGAGCGGGGCGAAGGTCACCAGGAGCGCGACGAGTTGTACCAGCAGTTGCCACTGCCCGTCCGTGAGTCCCTCCTTGGCGTCGGCCCCGAGCGCACTCAGGACCGAAGCAAGTAGTGACGAGATCATTCCGTTCAAGGCTGGCTCTCCAGGTGAAGGCGGGCCGCGCCGAGTAGCAACGCGGCCTTGGGCGTGTGTCCGGCGATCGTTCCGGTCGCCTCAGCCGCCATCCGAATTGTGGCTGGGGCGGCATGTGGCCGGAGGTCAGATCATCCCTTGCTGGAGGGCCAGTGCGAACGCCATCTTGACGGCGTCGGGAGACCTCGACAGGTCCCGCCCGCCCCCGCTCATCTCCTGCACGCACGTGACGTGGCGGCCCACGCGGGCCTGGAGCTTCTGCGGCGTCAGCCCGCCGAAGGTGCCCCAGACGTGGGCCACCACCTCGCGGACCTCGTCCGGCGCGTCGTCCAAGCCCGCCTCGCAGTGCGGCGCGGCAGCGGCCGGGCACGACACGCCGCCGGGCGCGGCGTACAGCTTCTCGGCGAACAGCGGCACGCCGCGGGCGGCCAGCGAGTAGCCCTGGCACAGGAAGAGCAGGTTGTGGACCTTCTGCTCGTCCAGGCCGGCGTCCTCGCCCCGGCCGGCGGCGTGCCGGGCGATGCAGGCGGTGACCTCGGCGGCATCGACGGGTGCGGAAGTCGTCATGGCGGTGCGTCCGTGCGGGGGTTGAGTGGGACAGGCGGCACCGTAACCGCCTTGCCGCCGCCTGGCAACCCGGTTAGCGAGGGTCCGCGCTGACTCGATCGACGTGCTTCGCGGACGGTGGGGGGTCGGCGTCGCGACGCGGGGTTGGCGTTTTGCCTTAACCTTCAGCGACACGTTTACACTACATTTCATGCCTAAGTAAGCGTTTCGGCGTTCGGGTCGGGCTTGTAGAAGCCTAGCCCGACACGCTATACATGCCGCGCGTGCCCAGCCCCCCGTCCGGTCCTCTAGCGCGTAGGAGACGCGACCATGTTGAAGCCCTTAGACCTCCCCCCCACCAACGCGCCGCAGACTCCCGCCGCGGCGGCACCCCACACGCCCATCGCGACCGCGGTGCCCGCGGCCGAGTTGAACTGCCGGCGCATCGACATCGCCAAGCTCATCGGCGAGATCAACACCGACCTGACGCGGCTCAACGGTGAACTCGTGGCCACCCAGGCGGGCACGGCGGCCGCCCACGAGGCTTACAGCGCCCTCGTGTCGGGCAGCGACCGGAAGTACAACGACCTCCTGGCCCGGCAAGGGCTCGAGAGGGCCGCGGCGTTCGGGGTGGACGCCAAAGTCACGGAAGAGGCTCACGCCTTGTGGCAGGCGGCCGCGGCCAAGCAGCGGGTCGCGGAGGACGCGATCGGCGGGGAGATCAAGTACGTCGTGGGCCTGGTGAGTGGCGACCCCTTGGCGGCGATCCCCAAGTTGCGCGAGAACCCCAGGGAGTGAGCCGCCCCCGACTCGACTTCGCGGGTGGGGCACCGCGATTACGGGCCGCGGCACTTCGGCCACTTCCCGGACGCCGGGTGCGGGGTGGCACGCAGTGGATGAGACTGACCCCAGACGGTCAGTCCCTGACTCGCCCAAGTCATCGAAGTGCCGCCGACGCTCCCCGGGCCGCTTCGCCGCGCCGTGCTGGCGGTGATCGACGCCGCGGGGTGAAGCCGCGGCGGGGTACGTTGCAATTGCTGACACCGGCACGCCGGCCCGCACACCGTGGCGGACAAAGCGAAGGGGCACGCGACCGGGGCGCAACTGCTCGGTCCTAGTGCAGTCCCAGGTGACATCCTGTGCGTCGTCTCGGCGGCCTCTATTCTGGCGGGACGAAGCCACCACTGCTCGTCCGCGACCTGACGGACGCCGGGCGCGCCGCCCTTCGCGGCGGCCTCCGGTCACCCGAAGCGTTCACGCTCCGCCGCCCCCAGACCCTCGTGCGGCGGACGAGGCGGGGGTGCCGCGTCCGGGTGTGCGGGCCGCCGGTCAAGGCCCCGTGGCCGAACCCGATCGAGCCGGAGTGGATGCACGGCAAGCGGGCCATCGTCGAACCCGACCGGAAGCTCACCGCCGACGGGGTCAAGGACCGGGTGTGCTCCCACTTCGGGTGCGCACCCACCAAACCGCTCAAACAGGATGTCACCTGAGACTGCACTAGCAGGGTGTTGAAAAACGCAGCTGTGCCTTCGCAATCAGCCAGTCCGAGCGACTTTTTCGAGTCCCGGTGAGACCGAAGGCCCCGCCCGGCGACCGGGACTCGGCCCTCGCCCCGCCCGTCGCCCTCACCCGGCCGGGGCCAGCTTCCGCAGCCGCACCAGGTTGTACGCCGCGGCCGCCAGCTCCAGCGTCTGCTGCAGCTTCCACCGCCCCACCAGCCGACTCCGTCCCATCCCCGCGACCCCCTTCAACCAGCCGAACACCTCCTCGACCTTCTTGCGGCACTTCTGGCTCAGCCGGTACCCGTCGCCCCCCGCCCGCGCCTTCATCCGCTGCCGCGCTTCGACACCGGCTTTCTGCTTCCGGTACGCCACGCCTTCCGGGTCGCGCGGCGCTTTCACCAGCGGCACGTGCGGCTCGATCGAACGCCTCTCCAGATCCAGGAAGAACTCGCCGCTGTCGTACCCCTTGTCGGCCCCCAGCGTCTTCGGCTTTCGCCGGTGCTTCGACTCCAACGCGTCGATCATCTCCAGGGTCGCCGTCCGCTCCGCCGTGCCGCTCGCCTCCGTCGCCGTCACCCCCAGGACCAGCCCGTGCCGGTTCTCGCTCAGCGCGTGCCCCATGTGCGACAACTTCGCCTCCTTCCCCAGCCCCTTGCGGTACAGCTTCGCCTCCGGGTCGGTCCGGCTGGCGTGCGTCGCGTTGGTGCGCCTCTCGCCGTGGAAGTCGACCTCGGGGTTGCTCGGCTTGAACCCGTTGCCGTCCGCCGGTGGCGCGGGCGGCGGCCCGCCGTCGCCCGGCGACCCCTCGGCCGGCGGCGCGTCGATGGGCCGGAAGCTTTTGGCCGACGCGAAGCTCTCGATGAGAGTGCCGTCCACGCT
>JANXTD010000409.1 GCA_025352585.1 Fimbriiglobus sp. | reverse complement strand
CGGGCCGCCGCCGGCCATCGGCACGGTCACGACCCGCACGAGGCCGCCGGCGTCTAACGTGCCAGCCGCGACCATCACTCCGCTGCGCAGAGTCGAGTCGTAGGCGAAGAAGTCTTCGAGCCGCGAGCCGTCCTTGCCGCTGACCACCACCACCCGCGGCGCGCCGCCCGGCCCGGCCCCGGCGACGATGTCGCCGTGACCGTCGCCGTTCACGTCGGCGACGGCGACACTGACGCCGCCGCGGAAGTCGGACTCGACGGCGAAGTAACTCATCCGGGCGAACGGCAGCACGGTGAGTTTCACGTCGCCGCCGGGGAACAGGTCGCTGCCGGCGAAGAGCTTGACGTGCGGGCCGCCGTTGGCCCCGGCCCCCGTCACGATGTCGGCGTGGCCGCCGCCGAGTACGTCGCCGGCCGCGACGTAGACGCCGCCGGTGAACGACTCGTCGTAGGCGAGGAACGACGCGACTTCGTGCAGCGTGCGGCCGTCGAACACCTTGACGACCGGGGCCGCGCCGGGGCCGGCGCTCACGACGATGTCCTGGGTGCCGTCGCCAGTCACGTCGGCCACGGCGACGCGGGCACCGCTGACGCTGTCCTTGCCGAACGGCGTCAGGATGCCAAGCAGGGCGTTAGTCTTGCCGTCGTAGACGTTGACCGTAGTCCGCACGCCGCCGGCCGAGGCGACCGCGAAGCGTTGGCCGCGGCCGTCGAGGAGGCTCGGCGGGACGGCGTCGGTCGGGTAGTCGGCCGACATGCCGGCCAGGTGCGGCAGCGACGCAATGTCTTCGAGACCGACGGACGCCACGTCGCGGGCTTCGAGGCGCTCGACGCGGAGGAACGTGAAGGTCGAGCGGGTCGAGCGTTTGAAGCGGGCTAAGGCCACCATGAGACACCTCCGAAGGAGCAATCCGTGCCGCGGGCGCTGGTGAGGCACCCGTTTCGGGGCGGGAGAGACTGTCAATCCGTTGACGCAGTGCAAACGGAACGGCGGCCGGCCCTTGCGCCGAAATCGCAACCTCGCCTCGTCTTTTCGCCCGGAGTCGCTACGTTAACAGAATTGACTTGACACTCACGCCCGGCTGCGAGTCGGGTTCACTGTTTGGAGCGCGAAGATGGGCAACCCCGCCGGCGAACTCAAGAAGAAGCGCGAGAAGCGCCACAAGAAGCACATGCTGCAACTCGACAAGAAGTACGCAGCGCTCGAGGCGGTCGCCACCAAGCCGGCCGCGACCGCCGTCAAGAAGTAGCGTCGAGGCCAGGGCGGGAATCGCGTCTAGCTGATGGCCGCCTTCCAGAGCGCCGGCAGCGTGTCGCGGTGGTCGCCGGCGACGTAGAAGCTCTCGCCGCCGTCGGCGACGGTCCGCACGAGGATCGTCTTCCACGGCCGGTAGTAGTACCGCGGGTCGGACTTCGAGGCCTGTTTGCGGTAGTCGTCGTCGAGCGGCAGCAGGTCGAACACCGCCGTCGTGAAGTCCGTAATCGTCGCGCCGTCTTGGTGCGCCAAGTTGCGCGCCATCGCCAACGCCTTCAAGTACACTTCCGGCCCCATCACGGCCGTGCCGAAGTTCAGCACGACGCCGCCTTCCAGTGATCGCAAGTGCTCGGCGTAGATCAAGAAGTCGGTGTAACTCGCCGCCCCGAGTGCCGCGCCGTCGGCGTTGGGGTGCTCGTGCAGGATGTCGTAGCCGATGCCGACGTGGACCGTCACCGGCACGCCGCGGCGGTAGGCGGCCGCGAGGATGCTGATGTCCTTGTGCGGGAACGCCCCCTCGTGGATCGCCTTGCCGAGGCACTCGCCGTAGCCCAGCCCCGCCGCCACGCCGGCGACGATGATGTCGTTCATGCGGCCCGTCTCGGCCCACAGGCCGAATTCGCCGGTGCGGACGTAACGGGCAACACTTTCGGTCGTGCGGCCGATCAGGGCGAGTTCGTAGTCGTGGATCGGCCCCGCGCCGTTCATGGCGATGAGCGAGATCAGCCCGCGGTCCATCAGGTCGATCAGGTAGCGCTGCGTCCCCGCGCGGATGACGTGCCCGCCCATCATCAGGATGCGCGCGGCGTCGTTGGCCCGCGCCGACTTCAGCCGGCGACCCAGGATGTCCAGCGACGGGTGCGTGAAGGTCGCCGGCGCGTCGAGCGGCAGGATCACGTCGAGTGCCAGGTCGTGGACGCGCTCCCCGAGCGGCTTGACGATGAGGCGGCTGCGGTCGAACTGCGAGAACGGCATTACGATTCCTCGAAGAGCCAGGCGATAAGTTCCGCCTGCATGACGTAGTCGGGGACGATCAGGTCGGCCCCGAGTTCGGTGAGCATCGCTTGCTTCAAGGCGTGCAGGCCGCTCCGCGGCGGCTCCTCGCTGGCGATGCCGACGACCGTGCCGCCGACCTTCTTAACCTCGACCGTCTCGCTGTAGCCGTCGCCGAAGCCGAGGAGTTGCCGGCCGCTGATGCCCTGCTCGCGCAAGATGCGGGCGACCACGTCGGCCTTACTGAAGTCGGTCGAGTCCGGGGCGGGGGCGTAAAAACGGTCGCCGAAGAAGTGATCGACCATGAGCAAGTCGGCCTCCTCGCGGACGTGCGTGATGGTCGTGCCACTCGCCAGGTAGAGCGCCACGCCGCGGCGCTTGAGGTTGCGCAACAGTTCGTGGCTGCCGCGCGGCGTCCACGGCTGGCCTTGCCGCACGAGTTCCTTGCGGTGCCCGACGGCCGCGAAGAGCCGGCGGTGGAACTCGACGAGCAGATCGTCCGGGTCGGGCGCGTCGCCGCCGCGCTGGGCGATGTCTTCGGCGAGTCGGCGCATCTGGAAGATCGACGGCTTGCCGCTCAGCAGCAGGACTTCGCGCTCCAACTCGGGCAACAGCACGGCGTCCGGCGGGGCCGGCAGGTTGCGCTCGCGGATCAGGTCACGGCCGAGTTCGGCCATCAAGCGCGACCAGCCTTCGCGCAGCAGCGATAGGGTACCGTCAAAGTCGAACATCGCGGCGCGATAGTCGCCGCGCGGCACGGCGGGGTTCATCAGCAAGACGCCGTCGGGCAGGTTCACGCGGCCGTCCTCGGGGTGGGGTCGATGCTGATACCATACCGGGATGCCACCGACCCCCGCCAGTTTCGCCGACGCCCTGCTCCTCACCGGCCCCACCGGCTCGGGCAAAACCGCGCTGGCCCTGGACCTCGCCGAGGCGTTCGACGCCGAGATCGTCGCCGCCGACTCGATGACCGTGTACCGCCAGATGGACATCGGCACCGCCAAGCCGACGCCCGCCGAGTTGGCCCGCGTCCGGCACCACCTCATCGGCGTGTTGGAGCCGTGGGAGTCGGCCAACGTCGCCTGGTGGCTCAGCGCCGCCGACGCGGCGTGCCACGACATCCGCAGTCGCGGTAAGCGGCCGCTGTTCGTCGGCGGCACGCCGTTCTACCTGAAGGCGTTGCTGTGCGGCCTCTTCGACGGCCCGCCGTCCGACCCCGCGGTGCGCGCCCGCCTCGAAGCCGAGGCGGAAGCCGACCGCCACGCGGCCCACGAGCGCCTGCGACAGTGCGACCCGCGCACGGCGGCGCGACTGCACGTCAACGACCTCCGCCGGGTCGCGCGGGCGCTCGAAGTCTTCGAGTTGACCGGCACGCCGATCAGCGCCTTGCAGCAGACCTGGGACAACCCCGCCTTCACGCCCCCCGGCGAAGCCCGCCCAGCGGCCGCGGCGTTGCCCTGCGCGATCCTGGAGTGGCCCCGCCCGGAGTTGTGCGCCCGCATCGACCGCCGCGTCGAAGCGATGCTGGTGGCCGGCTGGCTCGACGAGGTGCGTCGGCTCGATCAACTCCCCCAACCCTTGAGCCGCGAGGCCAGCCAGGCACTCGGCTACCCGGAGTTGCGCAGCGTGTTGCGCGGCGAAGCGACTTTGGCCGCGGCGACGGCGGCAATTCAGACGCGGACCCGCCAGTTCGCCAAGAGGCAGATGACGTGGTTCCGCGGCCTCGGCGTGGGAACTTGGGTCCGCGCGGACGGGGAAACTCAGGCTACGCTCAAACAGATCGCGGAAGTTTTCGGTTCCTAGTCGGGATTTTTCGGCGACAATGCAAGTGCGGCCGTTACAGTTCCCATAAAATGACCCGGAGCTACGTTTCGGCCAAGATGTCCCCACGCCATCCCGCCGTGCGTGTGCTAAAACTGTGTCACCGGACCCCGCCCCCCGCCCTCGCCGCCGGACCCTGCGACCACTCCAGGACACCCCATGACCACCGTAACGTTTCTGGTACTCGAAGGCGTCGATAAGGGCCGGGTCTTCCGCGACCTGCCGATCCCCGTCACCATTGGCCGCGAGGAGGGCAACGTGCTGCGCCTCAACGACGAGCGCGTCAGCCGCTACCACGCCAAGATTCAGCACGACGAGGGCGACACGATCCTCACCGACCTCGACAGCACCAACGGCACCCGCGTCAACGGCTCGACGGTGCAAATCCGCCGGCTACGCGCGGGGGACCAACTGTCCATCGGCCGGACGATGCTGTTGTACGGCACGATGGAGGAAATCGAGGCCCGCCGGGCGTCGTACTCGAAGGCGGCGGCCGGCACCGGGGGCACTCAAACGATCCGGGCCAACGAACTCGCCGAGGCCAGCGGCCGGGCCAACCTGCCGAGCAAGAAGCCTGTGCCGCAGCAGCCCCCCGAATGGAGCGCCCGCGACGAGGACATCCCGCCGATGCCCAACAAGCTCTCCGGGGCGCAGGCCGCCCGGCTCGCTGAGATCTTCGACTACCTGCACCGCGGCATCACAACTTCGGTCGAGAACATCGACGCGAACGAGGACGGCACCGAGGTCAAACTCGGCTTCAACGAGTGGCAGACGGTCCAGGCCGTGCAAATGCTCCTCGCCCGCTTCGGCCGCATGGTCGCCGAGCCGGAACACCACGGCTAGCCGTCGTTTCCTGTGACAACCCCAACAACCCGGCCCGACGGCCGGGTTGTTTCGTTTCGCCTTGGCACCCTGCCCCGCGCGCGGTATGCCACGCGGCCCGTAAACTACGGGGACGCCACGGAGACGCCTTTCGATGTCCGACCGCAAGTTCGCCCACCTGCACCTGCACACCCACTACTCGCTGCTCGACGGGGCCAACCGCATCCCGGAACTCGTTGTGCAGACGAAGAAACTGGGCATGGACGCGCTCGCGATCACCGACCACGGCAACCTCTACGGCGCGATCGAGTTTTACAAGACCTGCAAAGAGCACGGCGTCAACCCCGTGATCGGCTACGAGGCGTACGTCGCGCCCGGCGACCGCCGCGAGAAGAAGGCGGCGCGCCAGGGCGAGGCGTACAGCCACCTGACGCTCTTGGCAAAGAACAACACCGGCTTCAAGAACCTCATCAAGCTCTCGTCGATCGCGTTCCTGGAAGGCTTCTACTACAACCCGCGCATCGACGCCGAAATCCTGGCGGCCCACAGCGAAGGGTTGATCTGCCTCAGCGGCTGCCTGGCCGGCGAGTTCAATAAGCTCATCCTAAAAGACCGCATTGCCGACGCCACCAAGTTGGCGCAGTGGTATCAGAGTGTTTTCAAGGATGACTTTTACGTCGAGTTGCAAAACAACGGCATCGACCTGCAAGACCAGTGTACGCCGATCGCCGTGGAGATTGCCGCCAAGGTCGGCGTGCCGTTGGTTGCCACGTCCGACGCGCACTACTTGTGTGCCGAAGACGCTGAGGCCCACGACGTGTTGTTTTGCATCAACACCGGCAAGAAGCGTGACCCGCGCAAGAAGCAGTACCCCGAGGGCCGGTTGCCAAACCCGTACTACGTGCGGTCGCCCAAGGACATGTACGGCCTGTTCCCCGGCTTCGAGGACGCCGTCGCCCGCAGCCACACGATTGCGTCGAACGTCGACATCTCCATCGACTTCAAGAAGAGGCACTTCCCGATCTTCAAGCAGCCGGAGCCGCACACCCAGGAGGGTTACCTGCGGATGCTGTGCGAGCAGGGCGTCAAGGAGCGCTACGGCGACGACCCGCGGCCGGAGGTCTTCGATCGCCTGGCCCACGAACTCGGCATCATCAACCGCATGGGCTTCGCCGGCTACTTCCTCATCGTCTGGGACTTCGTGCGCTTCGCCCGCGAGCAGGGCATCCCTTGCTCCGCGCGGGGGTCCGGCTGCGGCTCGATCGTCTGCTTTTTGCTGTGGCTTAGCCACGTCGATCCGCTCGACTACGACTTGCTGTTCGAGCGCTTCCTGGACCCCAACCGCTCCGAAGCGCCCGACATCGACATCGACTTCTGCCAGGAGCGGCGCGAGAAGGTCATCCAGTACGTCAAGCAGAAGTACGGCAGCGAGTCGGTGGCGCAAATCGG
>JANXTD010000382.1 GCA_025352585.1 Fimbriiglobus sp. | reverse complement strand
CTGGAGCCGGGCGAGGGGGAGTTCGACCCCCTGGGCGGCGGCGGCCGACACGATGAGCGACCAGACGGCCGAGCGGCTCATGCCCCCGGGGTCGCACCCCTCGGGGAGGGTCGCCAGGACCACGCCGAGGGGCAGGTGGCGGGCGAGGCGGTCGCGGCAGCGGCGGTTCTGCTCCTGGGCGTCCGGCCGGGCCGGGCCGTCGTTGTCGAGCAGCATCACGGCGACGCCGCCGGCCCAGCCGGCGGCGAGCAGTTGCTCCTGCGCGACGGACATCGTGTGGCCGAGCAGGGCGACGGCGCACGGCCCGACCGACCAGGCGTCGGCGACCCCCTCGACGACGACGACGACCGGGTACGCGCGGGCCGCGTCGTGGTTGTACAGCGTCTCGCTCTTCTTGGTGCCGGGGGAGGTCCACCACTTGGGCGTCCGGTCCCCGGGAACCCCGTCGTCCAGCCGCCGGGCCTGCCAGCCCGCGGGCTCGCCGTTGACGACGAGCGGCACGACGAGCCGGCCGGTCGCAAGCGTGAGGGGCGGCGGGGCCGACGCGCAGTAGCCGACCCCGAGGCCGCGGCCGAGTCGGTCGGGGTCGTGGCCCCGGTCGATCACGTAGCGTCGGGCGGGGTGGCCGGGCGGGAGTCCGTGCAGCGGCGTGAAGTCGTCGGGCAGCCTGGCGGCGACCCGCGTGGCTGGGGCGGCCGGGGTCGCCTGGCGGGCGGGGGCGGGGGCCGAGAGCCCGGTGCCGAAGACGAGGTGCCGGAGCCGGAGCCGGTTGCCCGGCCGGGCCAGGCAGTCCTCGTGGAAGCACTTGGCCAGCCAGAGGCGCTCTCGGCGCGTGTGTGGGTCGAGCAGGGCCCAGGAGTGGTTGACGGAGAGCCGGAACGACCGGTCCCGGCAGAACGGGCAGCAAATGTTGTAGGTCTCGCCCCACTGCGAGACCCTGGACGAGGCGCGGGGGGCGGCCCGCCCGCGGGCCGCCAGCCACCGCGTCGAGGCCTGCTCCACCAGCGGCAGGCCTGGGTGGGTGACGCGGACGGTGCCGAACCGCGCTTCGAGCCGTTCATGCAATTGAGGTCGGAGAACTTCGGTCACTTTTGCACCTCCAAGTTTGACGGAATCGGGTGGCCCGAGGTCCCGAGCGGCCGTGGGCCGCGGGGACTCGAACTGGTAGGGGGTCAGCCGCCGCCGATGGCGCGGCGGCGACTCCGTCACAGTGTCACAGCGATTCGGAACCACCAAGCCCACCCGTTGACGAGACACTTTGCGGGGGGAGTCATGAGCCTGACGCGAAGGGGCGAATTCTCTGTGACACTGTGACTTTCTCGGTCCCAAGTGATTTAAACATAGACTCCGCAAGTAGTTAGTGCCGTCACACTTTCCGTCACACCCCGTCACGCCCGGCCCCGGGCGTGACGGGGTGCTGACGCGACCGACTCACGGGGCGTGCCGGGCGGGCGAGACCGGCCGGGGGTCGGACGCGGAGGGGTCGGCTCCGGCGGGCTCCTCCAAGGCGGCCCGCAAAATCGTCACCAGGCGACTGCGGCTGGTACCGACCCGTTGGCAGGGGTGGCCACCGTCCTCCGCGAGCCGCAGCCACCCCCGCTCCTTCCAGGAGCGGACGACGGGCTGGGGTTCGAACTCCCCGGCACGGAGGACCATGTCGAGCTCGTTGGGGAAGAACTCGATGGCGGTCCACTCCGCGTTGTTGTAGTCCCACTTGCCGGCCCACCCGGCGGCCGGTATGGGGTTGCCGGCGGGCGAGATGGCGTAAAACCGGTTCTGGCGGCACAGCGCCCAGTCGTGGACGTGACGCAACGCCCGGGCGGGCACGTCGCCCGCCTTGACCGCGCCGGCCAGCTCGGCCCAGAGTTCTTGCACCGGGGGCGACGCCAACGCCGGCAGGGCCAACGCGTCGGCCGCCAACTCGCCGGCGACCCCCAGCATGGCGAACGTGTCCGCCATCCGGCCGAGGACCGGGTTGTCGCCCGCCCGGCGCGCGTAGTATTCGGTCATTAGCTCATACCGAGCGACCCAATCCGGCCACGCGCCGCGTCGGTCGAGGAGGTACCGGACGAACGCCGGGCCGGCGTGGCCGAAGTGGGCCAGGACGGAACAGTTCAGCGCCTTCACCCGCAGCCCCATCGGGCCACTCGCCTCCCCGAAGGGGGAGCCCCAGACGCTGAGCACCCGCGCCTTGGCCCCGCCCTTCTCGGCCAGGTCGTTCACCGACGACTCCCCGCTCGAGAGCAGCGCGGTGCTCCACGTGCCCGACCGCTGGACGCCCTTGGGGGTGCCCCGCTTGCGGCCCCGCCCCGAGGCCACGTCGTAGACCAGGGCGGACACCAGCTCCGCGTTCTTCGCGCGGCGGGTGTCGTCGAGGAAGAGCGGCAGGTTGTTGACCACCGCCAGGGTGCGCTCGGCGCCCACCCGGGTGGTGTCCCACGTCCCCATGACGGCGTCGGGCGAGCGCTCGTCGGGGCAGCCCCAGACGCTCGCCGCGACGCGCAGGGCGACCGTCTTGCCGCGGCTCGTCTCGCCGCACAATTCGTAGATCGGGTTCGGCGCGTTGAGGACGGCGAGCAGCGGCGTGGCGAGGCTGAAGGTCACGGCGAGGCGGAGCTTCGGGGCCGCGAGTTCCGGCCCGACGGCCCCCCGCCAACCCTCTAGGGTCCCGCCCGCCCGGAAGCCCTTGGCGACCTGGTCGTCCCCGGCGTCGGCACCCTGGAACCGCGCGGGCGGGCCGCCGGCC
>JANXTD010000379.1 GCA_025352585.1 Fimbriiglobus sp. | reverse complement strand
CACGATCGCCAGCAGCAGCCAGCCGATTTCGACGCGGCGCGAGCCGAGGTTGAACGCGACGATTTCGAGCGTCTGGTCGCCCACGGCGAACGACGCCGGGCGGTCCCAGAGGTCGCGCACCGGGCCGCGGTTTCGCGAGGTCACTTCGCGGCTATCGACGCACGCCGGGATCAGGTCGAGCTTGTCGGCGTCGGCCAGGCGGTACGCCAGCTTCACCCGCTTAGGGTCGCGCTCGCTGCCGCGCAGCTTGTCATACACCCCCGGCTCCTTGATCGCCCCGCGCACCTCGTCGAGCGTCCCGGCGGCGAGTTCGAGCGCAGCGAAGTCGGGCCGGGTCACGTCGAGTTCCGGGTCGGACTTCTTGAGCGTAAAATCGGCCGCGATGGTGTCGCCGGCCGACTCGGGCACGTCGATCACCACGCGGTAGCGCTTGTCGCCCGGCGGCATCCGGGCGGGGTCGGCCAACACCTGGCCCGCGTAGTAGCCGTCGAAGTCGCCGCCGCCCTTGCGGGCGCGCATCTCGAAGGGGCCGTGGTCCTTTTCCTTCTCGTTGGCGAGGTTGTACTGCTCGACGCGGAACTTCGGCGCGGTCGCATTGAAGTCGTACGGCTGGCCGTTGGGCGCGAGCAGCCGGGCCTGCACCCGCACCTGCGAGCCGGCGGTGAACTCCTTGCCGATCAGCACCCGACCGCGGGCCGGGTTGGCGTCGCGGTTGCCGGCGGCGAAGCGGGTCATCTTCACCCAGAAGCGGTCGAAGAAGTCCTGGTTGAACGCCCGGAAGCGCCACGTCTCGCCGGAGCCGAGGAAGACCGTCCGGCCGCGGGCCGGCTGCGTCGTGACGATCCACGGCTTGAGGTCCGGCTCGCCGCGGTCGTTGGTGTCGAGGAACTCGCCCAGCGTCGTCGCCCCCGGCTTGGTCGCCTTGACGGGGTAGTAAGAGAAGAAGCCGCGCGTGGGGTTCAGGTTCTCGCGCGGGGCGGTGCCGGCCACGAACTTCGGCTTGCCGGTGAAGAACGGCTCCCACCCCGCGGTGGCGTCGTCGGCCGGCTCCTCGTCGAGCTTCAACACGTCGTACTCGGGGTTCGGCTTTAAGAGCAGCCGTCGCGGCGTGCGCGGGATCGGCCGCGTCTTGACGAGGATCACGTCGTCGGGCACCACCGGCAGGATGTCGAGCAGCGGCTTGAGTCGGCCGGTCTCGTCGCCGCGGGCCAGTTGGAAGGTGTTCAGCGGACCGGCGACGTAGATCAGCCCGCCGCCGAGGTTATCCACCCAGGTTTGCAAGTTCTTGATCTGGTCCGGCGACAACTCCGACCAGTCGGGGTCGAAGGCAATCACGAGGTCGTACTCGTTGAGGTTCGCGTACTTCTCCTCCGGCTTGCCGCCCACGGCCGCGAGGTCGAGCTTCGACGGGAAGCGCGTCAACAGCCGCTCGGCCGGCACGTCCTGCACCCCGGTGCCGTCGCGGCCGCCCTCGGTTTGCAGGCAGATGCTCAGCTCGGCGCGATTCTGCGCGGTCTCGCGGACCAGCAGCGTGCGCAAGGTCTGGTACTCGCGGGTCGGCCCGCCGGCGAAGAGCAGGATGCGCGTCGGCTTGTCGAGCACCTGAATGGTGCGTGGGGCACTGAGGTGTTCGGCGTCGGCGAAGAGTTCGCGCTTGTCCTTGGCGATGCGGGCGACCGCCTTCCACTCGCCCGGCTTCAACTGCGGCTTGCCCCCCGGCTTCTTCGACGGCTGCGTGAGCGACTCCGGCATCTTTTCGGGGTCCACCAAGAACTCGGCGGTGCCGTGCGGCGGGGTCGCGTCGCCGGCGAACTTCAGCGGCAGCGGCAGCAGGTCGAAGTCCGGCTTGTCCTTCTTGGGGTCGCGGCCGGGGCCGAACAGCCCCACCACGACCTCGACGGTCTGCTCGGCCAAGCCGATGCCGTCCGCCTCGACGGTCAGCTTGAACGCCTCGTCGGGCGGCGTGCGGTCGGGCGACTGCACCTCGGTAATTTGAATGCCGACGGTGTCGCGCGCCTCGCCGACGGCGACGGTGAACACCGGCACCTTCTCGGCCGCCGCGCGTTCGCGCAGCTGGTTGTACGCCGACTCGGAGCCGAGGTTGCTGCGGCCGTCGCTAAAAACAATCACCGCCTGCACGAGGTTGCCCGCCTCGCGGTTCAGCACGGCGGTGACCGACTCCGGCACGTTGGTGCCCAGCGCGATCGAGCGGGCCACGTCGATGCGCTTCTCGACCCGGCCGCGGGTCTCGGCTAGCGTCGCGGCGTCGGCCTCCGGCAGGCCGGCGGGGGTCGTCTCCTCGGCCGGCAACTTCGCCCAGGTGATCGCCCAGTCGGCGGTGCCGGGGTCGGTGCCCTTCCAGGCCGCACTCGCCCGCACGCTCTCGGCAGCTGCCGGCGACAAACCGCGCACGACGTAAGCCTTGAAGTCGTAATTGGCCCACGCCTCGAGTTCGTCCTTCGACCACGGCGACTGCCCGGCGTCGAACGCCTGCGGCTCGTCGTCGAGGCGGCTGCCGAAGCGGTAGGCGAAGACGGGGTTCTTCTCCAGGAGCTTGTCGAAGAGCTTGGCGGTCAGCGCGAAATTGTTTCCGCCGTCGGTGACGGAAATGGTGGCTGTCGCGGAAGAGACGGGGCGGCTCGACAAGGAATTAATGCGTATGTCGGGGTCGTTCGAAGTGGAGCTCGACCGGC
>JANXTD010000376.1 GCA_025352585.1 Fimbriiglobus sp. | reverse complement strand
CTGCGGCGAGTCGCCTACCCGCTGGTGGTCGTCGGGGCCAACTCGATCGCGGCGTACCTCCTGGAGAACCTCTTCCTCGGGCTGGTCCGCGACGCCCTGACCCGCCACCTCGGGGCCGACGCCTTCCGAGTGCTTGGCCCGGAGTCCGAGCCGCTGGTGCAGGGCGGCGCGGTGCTGCTGGTCTTCTGGCTGATCCTGTGGGGCCTGTACCGCCGCCGCTGGTTCCTGAAGCTCTGAGCGAAGTTTCCCCTTGAACCTCGGCCCCGAGCCGCGCCTATCATGACCGGTCAGGCCGTCGAGTCTGACGAGTTTTGGGGGAAGCGATGCTCGAAGTCCTCTCGAAGCCGACGACCGACTGGCTGCAACGCTACCTGATCGTTCGGCGGGCGACGGCGAAACTCTGCGAGCCGCTGCTGCCGGAGGACTACACGCTCCAGTCGATGCCCGACGCCTCGCCGCCGAAGTGGCACATCGCCCACACGACCTGGTTCTTCGAGACCTTCCTGCTGGCGGCGCACGAGCCGAACTTCAAGCCGCACGACCCGCAGTTCTCGTACCTGTTTAACTCCTACTACGAGTCGGTCGGTGCGCGCTGGCCGCGGCCGTCGCGTGGGCTGCTGTCGCGGCCGACTTGCATGGAAGTCCTCGCCTACCGCCGGGCCGTCGACGAGCGCATGGCGGCGCTGGTGGCGAACCTCGACCCCTCGACGCTCGACGAAGTCGCGCCGCTTCTGGAACTCGGGCTGAACCACGAGCAGCAGCACCAGGAACTCTTACTCACCGACTTGAAGCACGCCTTCGGGCTAAACCCCCTGGCCCCCGCTTACGCCGCCGGCCCGCCGGCCCCGACCGCGCCGCCGACGGCGTTGGGCTGGCGCGAAGCCGAGGCCGGGGTGTGCAGGGTCGGGCACGCCGGCGACGGCTTCGCCTTCGACAACGAGTCGCCCCGGCACCGCGTCTTTCTGGAGCCGCACGCCGTCGCCACCCGGCTGACGACCAACCGCGAGTACCTGGCCTTCCTGAACGACGACGGCTACGGCCGGCCCGAGTTCTGGCTGTCCGACGGCCTGGCCGCCCGCAAGACGCAGGGCTGGACCGCCCCGCTGTACTGGCACCCGGACGGCGACGGCTACCAGGCGTTCACGCTGCACGGCTTGCGGCCGCTCGACCTCGACGCGCCGGTCTGTCACGTCAGCTTTTACGAGGCGGATGCTTTTGCCCGCTGGGCCGGCGGCCGCCTGCCGACGGAGGCCGAGTGGGAGGCGTTCGCCGTCGAGTCCGACGCGGGCGGCGGCAACTTCCTCGACTCCGGGGCGCTGCACCCCGTCGGCGGCAGTTCGTGCCTGGGCGACGCCTGGCAGTGGACCGCCAGCCCCTACACGCCGTACCCCGGCTTCCGCGCCGCGGCCGGGCCGGTCGGCGAGTACAACGGCAAGTTCATGTGCAACCAGATGATCCTGCGCGGCGGCTCGTGCGTGACCCCGGCCGGCCACGCCCGGCCGACCTACCGCAACTTCTTCCCGCCCGACGCCCGCTGGCAGTTCAGCGGCATCCGACTTGCGAAGGACGGCCCCTCATGAACACCACCAAACTCCGCCAGGCCCCACTCACCGCGGGCGACCCGTTCCACGCCGACGTGGTCGCGGGGCTGTCCCGGCCCCAAAAGCGGCTGTCGGCCAAGTATTTTTACGACGCCGCCGGGTCGCAACTCTTCGACCGCATCACCGAATTGGAGGAGTATTACCCGACGCGTACCGAACTCGGCATCATGCGCAAGCACGCCGCGGCGATGGCCGGCTGCTGCGGGCCGCGAGTCATGCTGATCGAATTGGGGGCCGGCAGTCTGGTCAAGGCCCGCCTGCTCCTCGACCGCCTCGACCGGCCGGCGGGGTTCGTCCCCGTGGACGTGTCCGGAGAGCATCTGGAAGAGGCGGCGCGGCAACTCGCCCGCGACTACCCGAAGTTACCGATCGCTCCCGTCACGGCAGACTTTACCGCCGACTTCCCGCTGCCGACGATCCCGGCCGCGCGCCGAGTCGTCTACTTCCCCGGCAGCACCCTTGGCAACTTCGAGCCGGCCGAAGCCGACGCCTTGTTGCGCCGCACCGCAGCCCTCGTCGGCCCCGGCGGCGGCCTGCTGCTCGGCGTCGATTTGCGCAAGGATGTCGCCGTCCTGGAGCGGGCCTACGACGACCGCCTGGGCGTGACCGCCGCGTTCAACTTGAACCTGCTGACGCGGATGAACCGCGAACTCGACGCCGACTTCGACCTCGGCGAGTTCGAGCACCACGCCTTCTACAACCCCGCCCGGTCGCGCGTGGAGATGCACCTGCGGAGTCGCGGGGCGCAGCGGGTGACCGTCGGCGGGGCGGCGTTCGACTTCCGCGCCGGCGAGACGATCCACACGGAGAACTCGCACAAGTACGACGTGCGCGAGCTGACCGCCCGCGCCCTGGCCTGCGGCTGGCGCGTCGAGGCCGTCTGGACCGACCCGCGCGACTACTTCGCCGTGTTGTCACTGGTGGCGGAGCCGCGGTAAACGTCGCTTACTCGCCCATCCTTAAACCTGGAGTTTCGACATGCCCAAAGCGACCTGGAACGGCTCCGTCATCGCCGAGTCGGACAAGACCGTCGTCGTCGAGGGGAACCACTACTTCCCCGCCGACGCCTTGAAGATGGAGTTCTTCAAGCCGAGCAAGCTGACCAGCGTCTGCGGCTGGAAGGGCACGGCCAGCTACTACACTGTCAGCGTGAGCGGCAAGGAGAACGCCGACGCCGCCTGGTACTACCCGACGCCCAAGGACGCGGCCAAGGAGATCGCCGGGCACGTCGCCTTCTGGAAAGGCGTCTCGGTGAGCTGATGTTCCGCCTCGACGGCGTGGCCAAGTTCTACGCCGGCAAGGCGGCCCTCGGCCCGTTGACGCTCACGATCCCCGCCCGGCAGACGACGGCACTGATCGGCCCCTCCGGCTGCGGCAAGAGCACGCTCTTGCGGCTGCTCATGGGCCTCATCACCCCGGACGCCGGCGCGGTCAGCTTCGACGGCACGCCGGTCACCCCGGACACGGCCCGCGCCATGCGGCAGCGCATCGGCTTCGCCCTTCAAGACGGCGGCCTCTTCCCGCACCTCAGCGGCCGCGGCAACGTCGCCCTGATGGCGAGGTACCTCGGCTGGCCGACGCCCAAGATCGACGCCCGCATCGACGAGTTGACGGAGTTGGTGCGACTGCCGCGCGAACTGCTCGACCGCCGGCCGCAACAGCTCTCCGGCGGCCAGCGGCAGCGCGTCAGCCTGATGCGGGCGCTGATGCTCGACCCCGCCGCGCTGCTGCTCGACGAGCCGTTGGGCGCACTCGACCCCTTGGTCCGCGTCGAACTGCAACGCGACTTACGGGACATCGCCCGGCGACTGGAGAAGACCGTCGTGATCGTCACGCACGACTTGGCCGAAGCGGTCTACTTCGCCGACCGCATCGTGCTGCTCAAGGACGGCCTGATCGTGCAGGACGGCCCGCCAGCGGACCTGTGGCACCGCCCGGCCGACGAGTTCGTGACCCGCTTCGTGCAGGCCCAGCGCGGTCCCCAAGTCCCCGACGCGGTGCCGGCATGACGCGACTGCTCCTCGGACTACTCGCCCTGAGCCTCGCCGGGTGCGACCGCACTCCGGCCGCGAAGCCGGTCGTCGTCGGCTCGAAGAAGTTCACCGAATCGATCGTCCTCGGCGAGATCGCGGCGGGGCTGATGCGCCCGGTGGTCGGTAACGTCCGCCGCGACGACCTGGGCGGCACGCCGGTCTGTTGGGTCGCCCTCACGCAGGGCGACATCGACATCTACCCGGAGTACACCGGCACCATCACGCGGCAAATCTTGCAGGCCAACCCGCCCGACCTCGACGCCGCCCTCGCCGTCCACGGCGTCAAGGTGAGCAAGTCGCTCGGCTTCCGCAACAACTACGCGCTGGGCATGCGCAAGGACGTGGCTGCGGCGCGGGGCATCCGGGCGGTTAGCGACTTGAAGCGGCACGCCGACTTACGTTGTGGCTTCATCCACGAGTTCCTCGACCGCCCCGACGGCTGGCCGGGCCTCAAAGCCCACTACGGCTTGCCGCAAGTGAACGTGCAGGGGATGAACCACTCGCTCGCCTACCGGGCCGTCGTCGAAAAGGCCCTCGACGTGACCGAGGTCTACACGACCGACGGCGAGATTGCCCAATACGACCTGCTCGTGCTCGACGACGACGCCAAGTTCTTCCCCAGCTACGAGGCGGTCTGGCTGTACCGCGCCGACCTCGAAGCCCGGCACCCGGCGGCGGTCGCCGCGCTGAAGTCGCTCGAAGGCCGCGTGAGCGAAGCCGACATGCAGCGGCTCAACAACCGCGTCCAGGTCGAGAAGGCCAGCGAGCCGGCCGTCGCCCAGGAGTTCCTGGCGGCGACGCTGCAACTCGGCGACGCGACCGCCGAACCGATCGGCAACGCGACCGCCGAGCCGAGCCTGTTGGCCCGCGTCGGCCGCTCGACTTACGAGCACCTGAAACTCGTGGTGCCGTCGCTGCTCGTCGCCGTGCTGGTGAGCGTGCCACTGGGGGTGTTCGCCGCGCGGCGACCACGGATAGGGCGGGTCGTGCTGCTGGCCACGGGGGTGCTGCAAACGGTGCCGTCGCTGGCGCTCTTGCTGTTCATGATCCCGGTGATGAAGTTCCTGCTGGGCCGCGGCACCGGGGCACCGCCGGCGATTGCCGCGCTGTTCCTGTACAGCCTGCTGCCGATCGTGCGCAACACCGTGACCGGATTGCAGTCGATTCCCGAGTCGCTGCGCGAGTCGGCCGACGCGCTGGGGCTGTCGCCGTGGGCGGCTCTGACGCGCGTCGAGTTGCCGCTGGCGCTGCCGACGATCGTGGCGGGCATCAAGACGGCGGCGGTCATCAACGTCGGCACGGCGACGCTCGGCGGCTTCATCGGCGCGGGAGGTTACGGCCGGCCGATCCTGCGCGGCATCGACAAGCTCGACATCCCGCTGATGCTCGAAGGCGCGATCCCCGCGGCGCTGCTGGCGCTCGCCGTCGAGGCGTTCTTCGAGGTCGTCGAGCGTGTCTTGGCTGGCCGGCGGTCGTAGCGCGGCGACGCTAACCCTTCGCGCCGAGGACGCGCCGCCACCAGGGGCGGCGCTCGCCGACCGGGGCGACCAGGCTCGCCAAGTCGTCGGCGGCCTCGGCCATCGTGGCGTAGCGCTTCGCGGGGTCGGCGGACGTGAGCCGCAACAGGACGCGGTACACCTCCGGCGGCAGCGTCTGGTCGAGGCCCGCCGACGGCGACTCGGCGTGCCCGGTGCCGTAGGCGCGGCCGGAGAGCAGGGCGGCGAAGCAGCGGCCGAGCGCCACGATGTCGCCGGAGGCTTCGGGCTTCGGGCCGTCGCGCAGCCGGGCGTCGAGGAAGCCGGTCACGCGGACGGTGGCGCGGCTGTACAGCCGCAAGTCGGCGAGCTTCAGGTCGCCGTGGACGACGCCCTGGGCGTGTGCCGCCGCGAGGCCCGCCGCCGCCTGCCGGAAGTAGTCGCACACCAGCCGAACTTCGGGGCGGTTCTGCGCGCAGGCGAGGGCGTGGAAGTCGATGCCGTCGGCCGGCGGCGGCTCCGGCGGGGTGCCGTCGCCGGGGTGCGGCATCAGCAGGTTCGGGTGGCCGACGGCGGCGAGTTGCCGCACCAGCGCCGGCCACGCCGCGGCCGCCGGTGTGCCGGGCACCGGCGTGGGGTCGGCCTCGGCTTGGGGGTCGCCGACAGCGCGCAGCCGCTTCAACAGGGGGTCGGGCGTGGCGTACTTCATCAGCGCGTCGAGGCGCGTGACGCACCGCCCGCAGTCGGCCAGGTGGAACTCGATCGGGCCGCGGTCGCGGGCGCGCAACTTACCCCCCGCGTACGCCAGCAGGTCGAAGTCGTCGGGGTGGTTCGTGGCGGGCGAGGGCATGGTCGGCGACTCGGCGCGGGGGAAAACCGTCCTGGAGCCTTACGATAGCATCAATTTCTCGCCGTCGTCAAGATAATCGCCTAGTTTTTCAATACTTTTACCGAACGACTTAGCCGTCGGGCATCAAGCCCCGGCCGATGGCGCGGAGCCGGGCCAGAACCCGCGAGCGGGCAATGTAGACGACGTTGGCCGAGACGCCCAAGGCTTGGGCCACGTCGTCGATCGGCTGCTCGTCCAGCGCGGTGCGGCGGAAGGCCTGGTAGTGCGTCTCGTCGAACTCGGCGCGGACGAGTTCGAGCAGCCGGGCGGTGACGTGGCGGTCGTGCTCGCGGTCCCACTCCGCGGCCAGGGGCGAGTCGCCGTCGGCGAGTTCGGCCGCCCACTCGTCGGCCCCGAGGGCCGGCCGGAGCCGCTGCTGGCCGAAGTAGTGCCGGGCGGTGTGGACGACGATCTCACGCAGCCAGGCGCGGAAGGCCCCGCACTTGCCGTTGTGGCGGAACTCGCCGAGCTTCCGCAGGACCACGACGAACACCTCCTGGACGAGGTCGGCCTCGTCGCAGGGTTGCAGGCCGTAGCGGCGCAGTTGGCCGCGCAAAAACGGCTCGTACAGGAAGACGAAGCGCTCCCAGCCCGCCTCCGAGCCGGCGATGGCGAGTTCCTCCAGCAGGGGGACGGGGGTCGGCCCGTCGTAGATCGCCACGCTTTGCATCGTCTCCGCCCGTCGGGGGTTGAAGGGTTAGTTTGCCACGCCGGGGGCGGCGCGTCTAGCGGCAATCGCGGATTCGCCGGCCGGCCCACCCGAAAGCTTCACGGCGAAGCGTGGCCGCGTGCCTGGACGTTCGGGCCGCTTGGCGTAACCTGACACACCCGCGAGTCGGCTCGCAAATCCGAACCGCGGGGGCGTCGGCGTGTCTACAATGGAAGTTCGGGCTTCGTCGCCCGACATTTGGCCGGGCCGAGTGGCCCCGGCGGTTTACGACCCTCTTTTCTGTGAAGGAGCCGACCCGTTGGCGGTCGGCGTAAGTCGATGCTCGATAAAATCCGCAACATCGGGATCATGGCGCACGTGGACGCCGGCAAGACGACCACCACCGAGCGCATCCTGTATTACAGCGGCACCAAGCACAAGGTCGGCGACGTCGACGACGGCGACACCACCACGGACTTCGACCCGCTCGAGATGCAAAAGGGCATCACGATCAACTCCGCCGCCGTGTCCATCGACTGGAAGGACCACGACGGCAACGACATCACGATCAACATCATCGACACCCCCGGCCACGTGGACTTCACGGCCGAAGTCGAGCGGTCGTTGCGTGTGTTGGACGGCGCGATCGGTGTGTTCTGCGCCAAGGGCGGCGTCGAGGTCCAGAGCGAGACCGTTTGGCGGCAGGCCACCAAGTACAAGGTGCCCCGGCTGGCCTACGTCAACAAGCTCGACCGAATGGGGTCCAACTTTTGGGCCTGCGTGGAGCAAATGAAAACGAAGCTGCTAGCAGATATTCGTTTCGACATGGAGGCATGTAAAATTGAAGGATGGGATGAGACCGAATACTTGCGAGACTTGCATGCGATGATAGCAGCACTTATCTATCCTAAGCCGTGACGCCACTTCCCAAGCATCCACATGACTAAACCACTAACACCATCGGCGGAGATTGAGAAGTTGCTTCTTGAACTCGATCACCCTCAATACAAATGGATGGTCGACGTGGGGTCTGAGCGAGTCAAATTTGTTCCGGTGTTGCTTTCCTACATCCGTTCCCTCCAGAAAGAGCGAGACAGCTATAAGGAAGATGCCTGTAAAGCTGTGGAGGCGTTGGACGAAGCCAACTCGACTATTTGTTCTGAATTTTGCTGCCGTCATAGTGAGCATCATTGGCGCTGTGATCCCTCTAGGGAAGCCCTCTCCTCTCTCAATAACCACTACCCCCCAACAGTATGACTGACCCTGTAACACCATCGGCAAAATGGGACGCTATGACGGACGAGCAGAGGATTGCATGGATGGCGACGGAGATGATGGAATGGGAGAAAGAAGAGTGGACACGTATGAACCACTATTGCTGCGAAACATGCGGGAAGTGCAATGAGTCGTGCCGAGAGGAGAAGTCGTTCAGTTGGAGGAAGCGTCCAAGACCCGAAGCTCTATCAATGTGTGGTGTTGGCCATTACTGGAATCCCCTGACCGACTGGAACTACTGGAGAGAGATAGAGGAGAAGTTGATGGAGGATGAGGAGTTATTTAGAAAAATGCTTCATAACTTTGTGCTGTCATTCCCAAACGAAAAGAAAGATGAAGCCGGAGCATGGCAATACATTTATGCCGACATCCCCGAACGCTGCAAAGCTCTTTATTTAGCTTACCAATCAATCAATGGATAAGGACACCACATCACCGGCAGACCCTGTAACACCATCGGCAGGAAACTTCTGCCAAACCCACAGGCAAGGTGGCATTGAGTCTTCTACTGTGAGCAGGAAGCCGTGCGACGTGTGCGGCGCGCAGCCAACGAAGAGCGGGTTTTGTGTCTCGACTAAACCACTAACACCATCTACACAAATAGATAAGCTGTTACAACAACACTACTGTCGTTTCAACGATGGTCCTCAAAAGTGCGATTGCTTCATAGCAGGAGCGGAAGACATGTATTCATCCCTCCAGAAAGAGCGAGACAGCTATAAGGAGAAGCTAGCAGAACTGGAGAAAGAACAGATTACCATCATGGAAGAGCAAACGGCCACGAACCTCCGCTATCTGGAAGAGACGAGGAAGAGAGATGAGAAGCTGAAGGTGGCTATGGAGGCTTTAGAAGAGATTGACAACAATTTTATGTGTGCTGCATCAACCAAGGCACTACGCCGCATCCGCTCCCTTTCCCCTGGCCCAAGATGACCACCACACCCCTCCTCTGGGATGACCGTCCCGAAAACAAGCCCAAGCGGAAATGTAACAAGCGAATCAAGTTCTCCAATGAATTCCTATGGCTCATGCGGGAGCGGGAGAGGAACGGGAAGAAGTAGAACTCAAAAGCTCTTTCACAACATTGAACCTCTGACTGAGGTTCCCTACGTCAGTACGGGATCTCTATCAGGGGCTTACAGGGCGGTAGACCCGAGAAGAAACTTGGGGACGAGAACTGCCGCCCTGCATCCCCTTGTTTGACATAATCCTCAACTTAGTGTAAGATATACATAGTTTATTACTTCCCCCAAACAAACATGGTAAAGACCTTTCTCCTCGGCCTCGGCAGTTCGGCCGTCATCGTCATTGGAACCTGCCTCTGTATCCTCTATCTGGCTGTGCCAGCTCTCTAATTCCTTCTTATCCTCTCTCATGGCTAAAGACACGAACACTGGCAACCACTCCACTGGCAGCTGCTCCACTGGCAACCACTCCACTGGCGACCACTCCACTGGCAGCTGCTCCACTGGCA
>JANXTD010000351.1 GCA_025352585.1 Fimbriiglobus sp. | reverse complement strand
CCCCCCGGAACCGCCTTTCGGTCCGGGGCTAGTAGCGACATCAAGTGACTTGAGTGGGGAAGTCTCGGGGGACTTTCGTGCCCCCGCTCGCCCCTTATCTTTCAGTCGGCCTTCTTCGCCTTGTACTCGCCCTCGACGACGCCCTTCACTTCGTCCTTGTTGTCGGCGTCGAAGTCGCTGAGCGTCGCGGTGTCCTTCGCGACCTTGAAGGCGAACTTCATCTTGTAGCCCTTGGCCGGCTTCGCGGGGAAGTCGCCCACTTCCTTCACGTCCGTGACCTCCGCACTCACGACGCCCTTCTCGACGGCGTACTTGCACGTCACCGTCACGCTGTTCGCGCCGACGGTCGCCTGGAGCGTGAGTTGGTCCTTCGACTTGAAGGCGAAGGCGAGTTCGACGCCCTCGGCCTCCTTGACCCAGGTGCCCGAAATCGGTTGAGCCGGCTTCTTGTCGTCTTTTTTGTCCTCGGCTTGGGCGGTGCCCAGGCCCAGGGCGGTTAGGGCGACCAGGGTCGTGAAGAATCGCGTCATGCTCAGGCTCCGTGCGGGGTGCGTCACCCCGACATCGTACGGCCGGCGGCCCGGCGCGGCAGCGTCAGCCGACTTCGGTCGTGACGCAGCGGTTGCGGCCGCCGCCCTTGGCCTCAGAGAGCGCCGCGGCGGCCTGCTTGCGCAGCGCCTCGTAGTTGAGGACCGCGCCGGCGGGGCAGACGGCGAAGCCGAGGCTCACGGTCACGGGGATCGTCACGCCGTGGTAAAGTGTGGGCCGCTCGGCGACGGCATAGCGCAGGCGCTCGCCGAGGGCTTCGGCCCCGGCGCGGTCGGTGGCCGGGGCGACGACCATGAACTCCTCGCCGCCGACCCGGCCGAGGGCGTCGGCGGCCCGCAGCGAGCCTTGCAGCTTCTGGCCCAGCCAGACCAGCGCGTGGTCGCCGCCGCAGTGCAGGTGCGCGGTGTTGATCGCCCGGAAGTGGTCCGCGTCGATCAGGCCGAACGCGATCGGCGACGGCGTGCGGGCGCGGCGCAGCAACTCCTTGCGGGCGATCAGCTCGATCGCCCGGCGGTTGGGCAGCCCGGTCAGCGCGTCGGTCAGCGCCATCTTCTCGAGGATCTGGTTCTTCGCCTGGAGCTGTTGCAGCGCCTCTTCGAGTTCGCGGGTGCGCGACCGGACGTGGTCCTCCAGCTCCTCGTGCGAGGCCCGCAGTTGCCCCAGGAGTTGGTCGTTGCGGCGCTCCAGCAGCAGCGTGCGGGCGACGCCGCGCATCGTGGCGATCAGGTCCTCGCCGCGCCACGGCTTGAGCAACATGCGGTGGATGCGCGAGCAGTTGATGGCGTCGGCGGCGTCCTCGATGCGGGCGGTGCCGGTGAGCAGCACCCGCGCCGTGCCGGGCGCGGTCTGGTGGACCCAGTCGAGCAGTTGGATGCCGGTGCCGTCGGGCAGTTGCAGGTCGGTCAGCACGACATCGACGGGCCGCTCGCGCAGGCTGCGCCGCGCCTGCTCGGCGGTCGAGGCCGTCGCGATGTCGAACTCGGGGCTGAGTTGCTCCGCGAGCAAGGCGACGATGGCCGGCTCGTCGTCCACAATGAGAAGGGTGCAGCGCGGGGCCGGCAAGAGTGGCGGCGGGGTCGCGGCGGCGGGGGACGGGGCCTCGGCCCGCGCCAACCGCCCCGGACTTTGCGTCGTCTGGACATCGAAATTCAAGGGGACCCTACCTTCCATAGTGTGGTCACGAGTCCGCGGGTCATAGTCGGGCCGTCGCCGTTCGCCGGGGGAAGGTCGCCGAGGCACACTGCCGGGGGTGGGGCCGTCCGCTGGCCGACACCGCACGACACGGCAACAATCTAACTCCGTCCGCGCGGCCGGGCGGCCTAAAATCCGCACTTCCCGCAAAAGCCGCCGGAAAAGGCGATTTCCGACGCCGAATTCGCCGGCACGAGACTCCCCCAGCGCGGCTGTCTGACCCCCCCGACCTTGCCGGGTGCGGGCTTCGGACGGTCTGGGCGAAAAATTCGGTCGATTTCGGGAACGGTTGCTTGATGTGGAACTCGGGGGCAATTACAATCCTGTTGCTTCGATGACTCGGGAGCATTTTGGGCTACCCGGCGAAGTGGTCCGCACGGCCGCGACGACCCGTTTCAACCCGGCGAACGGCACCCAACGCCGCCGCCGGTTGCTCCGAGTTTTCTCGACCGTCACCACCGCCACCGCCGACCCGTTCGGCCGCCCGTGCCCCACCGTCCGAGCGAAAGTTTCGCCGCGCCAGTACCGGGCGCGTCGAGGGTTGTTTGCGAAGGCTCCGCTGACGGTCCGCCCGAAGGATTTCGGAGGGCGGGCGTCGCGGCGGTGCCTGGACCGGACTGTGTCCGGTCGCTCCGAATGCGGGGGCGTGATCGGCGAGAACGGACGCCATAGGCGTCCAGTGATGTCGGGAGTACGGTTTCGACACCGGCCGTGGATTGACCCACCGGCGGACGCCGAAACCACAGTCTCGGGTCGCCGCACGACACGCCGCCAGTTGCGTCGAGGCCAGCCGCCGAAGGCTGACCGTCGCATCGCGAGTTCGGTGCCGCTGGCTCCATCCAGACTTTTGCCCACATTCCCTGTAGGGGGGGACCACAATGACGATTGCCAGCAGGCCCATGCGTCCGACACCGTCGGTCAAAATGGTGGAGTTCGAGGCCCACGCCACCTTCTCCTCCGACCTGCTCACCCCCGACGAGGAACGCGAACTCCTCACGAGCTTCTGGGAGTGCAAGACCGACCTCGTCCGCGTCTTGACCCGCCACTTCCCCGACCTCCGCGCCAACAAGCCGCCGCTCGAGCCGTGGCCGATGGCCCAGTTCATTCGCGACAACTGCAACGCCGCGACCCGCGAAGTCCTGGCCGTCAAGCGGCTGCACGACCGCTACGTCCACTACAAGCACCGGCTCGCCTCGGCGAACATCCGCCTGGCCGCCCACGTCGCCAAGCGCTTCCGCCACCACAGCCTCAGCTACTCCGACCTCCTTCAAGAGGCCGTGTGCGGCCTGATGCAGGCGATCGACCGCTTCGACGTGTCCCACGGCACCCGCCTGGCGACCTACGCGACCTGGTGGATCCGCCAGACGCTGCAAATCGCCGTCGCCCGGCAGAGCCACCTCGTGAGCCTCAGCCCGCACCACCTCCAAGAGTTGGGCCTGTTGCAGCAAGAGAGCGAAGCCCTCGCCCACGGCGGCAAGCACCTGCCCAGCCCGCAGGAACTCGCGGCCCGCACCGGCTCGAGCCTCGAGCACCTGAACCACCTGCAAACCGCGACCCGCACGCCGGTGAGCCTGAACGCGGTGCTCGACGACGACAGCGACTTCAAGCTGACCGAGGCGATGCCGGACACGCAGACGCTGACCTTGCAGGAGAACAACGAGCGTCAGGAGGCGTTACGCTTCCTGATGGACAACTTGCGCCCGCGCGAGAAGAAGGTGCTCGACCTGCGCTTCGGCCTGACCGGCAGCGGCACGCACAGCCTCCGCCAGATCGGCCACCTGCTGCGCATCAGCAAGGAGCGCGTCCGCCAAATCCAGAACCGCGCCCTCGAGAAGCTCCGCGCCAACGCCGAGCGCGTCGGCTGGGAGCCGACGCTGCTCCTCGAGTAGCCCGGCCGCGAGCCTGAAACGCCCGACGCCGCCGGCA
>JANXTD010000952.1 GCA_025352585.1 Fimbriiglobus sp. | reverse complement strand
CGCCTTGGCCTCGCTAAAATGGCGTGTCTTCTCCCGTAACCCTTGGCGAGACGCGATGACGGAACCCTGGCGTACCTTGCGCTGGTCCACCTGGCTGGGCTGGCAGATCGAGTCGAACTGGGCCAACTGGAAGCTCTTCCTCTTGTACCTCGTCGTCAAGCCGGTCACCGGGTCGATGATGCTGGTCTGCATGTTCTACGCCGCCAAGTACGCCGCCGACTTGGGCGCGAACGCCGGGGGCACCGCCGGCCGCGTGCCGATGGAGTTCCTGCCGTACGTCTACGTCTCCAACGCCTGCTACGGCCTCGTCGGGGCGGTGATGTTCGGCATGAGCAGCGTCGTGATTTCGGATCGCGAGTCGTACCGGATGCTGAAGTACATCTTCATCAGCCCGGCCCACTTCCAGGTCTACTTCCTCGGCCGCGGCCTCGCCAAGATGGCCGAGGGCGTCGGCGGGGCGGTCATCACCCTGGGCTTCGGGCTGCTGCTCCCGCCGGTGCGGGCGGCCCTCGACCCCGCCAACGACAACGACCTGGGGCTGCACGTCTACTTGGGCATCGGCAGCGTGATGCTGTGGTCGGCGGGGATGGTGCTGGCGTCGGCGATGCTCAACATGTCGCGCAGCGGCTCGTTCCTCAGCGAAGGCATCGCCGGCGTCGTCTACTTCCTGTCGGGTGTGGTGTTCCCGCTGAGCGTGTTGCCGAGTTGGCTGCAAGCGATCGGCTTGTGCCTGCCGACGACGTACTGGCTCGAAGGGATGCGCCGCTCGCTGACCGGCCCCGCCCCCCCCGGCTCGCCGCTGGCGTCGTCGCCGCTGGCCGCGTGGAGTGACACCGAGTTGACACTGGCGCTCTCGGCCACGACGGTCGTGCTGCTGGTCGGCTCGCAGTGGTACTACCGGCGCAGCCTCGACCGGGCGTGGCGGGCCGGCAAGATCGAGGAAGTCTCGGGGATGTGACGATGCCGACGTTCACCGCCCGGTCCGTCTTCCCCGTCAGCGGCCCGCCGCTGGCTCGCGGCACGGTCACCGTCGAAGGCGACCGCATCACCGCTGTCTTGCCGCACGGCCTGCGCACAGCCGACGCCGACTTCGGCAACGCGGCGCTGATCCCCGGCCTGGTCAACGCCCACACGCACCTCGACCTGAGCGCCGCCCGCGGGGCCGTGCCGCCGACGCCAGCCGACCAGTTCACCGACTGGCTGCGCGCCGTCGTCACCTTCCGCCGGCAATCGACCACGCCCGTTGCCGATGCCGTGCGCTCGGGGATCGCGGAGTCGCTGCGCTGTGGCACGACGCTGCTGGGCGACATCTCGAGTGACGGTGGCAGCCTCGACCTCTTGGCCGTGTCGCCGCTGCGGGCGGTCGTGTTCCGCGAGGTGATCGGGCTGCGGCGGGATCGCTTCGCCATGACGTGGGGGAAGTATCGCCACTGGCGTGACGCGACCGCCGACCGGCCGGGTACGAAGCGGGGCGTGAGTCCCCACGCGCCTTACAGCACGTCGTACTACGGGTACCGCTTCCTGACGACGGTCCCGCCCCACTTCGCGGCCGCGAGCCACGTCGCGGAGTTGCCGGGCGAGGCCGACTTCCTGGCAACCAAGGCCGGCCCGATCCGCGACTTCCTGGAGTCGATCGGCGCGCTCGACCCCTTCGTCAAGACGGTGAGTTCGCTCCGGATGGCGCTGAACACCTTGGGCACGGTGCCGCACGGCCTCGTCGTCCACGGCAACTACTTAACGCCTGAGCACGTCGCCGGGTTCACGCCGTCGATGACGCTGGTCGTCTGCCCGCGGACGCACGCCGCCTTCGGGCACGCCCCGCACCCGTGGCCGGCGTTCGCCGCCGCCGGGGTGCGCGTGGCGGTCGGCACCGACAGCCTGGCGTCGAACCCCGACCTCGACGTGCTCGCCGAGATTCGCTTGCTACGCCGCACCAACCCCGACGCGCCGGGGTCGCAACTGTTGCGCATGGCGACACTGAGCGGGGCCGAAGCGTTGGGCTTCGCGGACGTGTGCGGCAGTCTCGACGCGGGCAAGTCGGCCGACTTCGTCGCCGTTCCGTTGCCCGACGCCGACGGCGACCCGCACGAGTTGCTGCTGGGAGACGACTGCGGCGCGCGCCGGGTGTTCTTCCGCGGCGTGGAAGTGACCTGACCGGCGAGCGGGGGACGAAAGTCCCCCGAGTCCTCCTGTGTCGGAAGTCGTCTCGGTGTGGAAGTTCGCGGGGACTTTCGTCCCCCGCTCGCCGGCGCAAGTCCTCCAAGCGGTCGCGCTCCCGACTCGCCGGCCGACTTCGCCGCGAATCTCTCACTTGTGAAACTTTCGCGGGCGCGATATCGTCGATCTGTACGTTAGACACTCAGCCGCCCCCCCGGAGCACCGCCATGCCCCGCCGACCGACGACACGCCTCCGCCTGACGACCCTCGAAGACCGCCTGACTCCGGCCGGGGGCCTCGACTCAAGCTTCGGCACCAACGGCATCGTGACCACCGCGCCCGGCCACTCCCAGTCGAGCCAGTTCGTACTGACCCAGCCCGACGGGCACATCCTGCTCGTCGGGGCCGACCGACTCACCCGGTACAACGCCGACGGGTCGGTGGACACGACCTTCGGCACGGGCGGCAGCGTCAGCGAAGTCGTCCCCGGTCGGGGCGGCTCCCTGGGCAGCGCGGTCGTCGGCCCCGACGGCAAGATTACCCTCTCCGGGGTCGTCATGGCGACCCGGCCGATGGACCCGAACCTGGTTTACACGATGAACGTGACCTACACCACGGCGGTCGTGCGACTCAACGCCGACGGCACCCCGGACCTCGCCTTCGGGACCGGCGGGGTCGTGAGTTACGACGCGATCCTCCAGCGGGACGACACGCCGGGCTTCCCGCACGCGATTTCCTCGGGGGTCGGAGGCGACCTGACGCTCCTGCCCGACGGCTCCGTGGTCGTGTCCGGCAACGACTACCTGAGCTACACCGCGGTGCGGCTGACGCCGGCCGGGGCCATCGACACGACGTTCGGCGTGAACGGGCTCTTCCGTCACCGCTCGGGGACAGTGGGCTCGGGTTTCCTGAATCCAGTCACCGTCGCGGCGACCCCCGACGGCGGGGTTTTCCTGGAGGGTTCGGAAGTGACGCTCGACAGCCACGGGCTGGCCGACGCGACTGCGACCCTGTTGAAGCTGACCCCGGCCGGCACCCTCGACACGTCGTTCGACGGGGACGGGGTCGCGTCGGTCTCCGCCGGCCACTTCGGGGGCGTTTACGGCCTGGCCGTCCAACCGGACGGCAAGGTGCTCCTAGTCACGTCGGTGTACGACCCCACGCAGGTCTTGCGGCCGACCTCCGTGGACGTTCTGCGGCTCAACGCGGACGGCACGCCCGACACCAGCTTCGGCGGCGACGGGCGCGCCGCGGCGCTCCCCGGCGGTTCGTACGCCGGGTCCTACGGCATCGCCCTGCTCGCCGACGGCCGCGTCGTCGTCGCGTCGGGCCGCCAGGTCTCGACCGACGCGGCCGTCGCCGTACTCAACGCCGACGGCACACCGGACGATTACTTCGCCAACGGCACCGGGGCCGGGAACTTCGGGTACGGCCCGAACCAGTTCTTCACGATGATGGTGGACGGCGTGGCGACCTCCGGCGACAGGATCGTCGTGGTGAGCAGTCTGTACGACTACCCCGGCGAGACCTTGAGCTTCCCCCTGAATCGCCGGACTGGGCTGGCCGTGCTGACCGAGGGACCGACGGCGCTGCCGCTGACGCCCCCGCCGCCGGTCGTCGTCGTCGACCCGCCGGTGCTCACCGACCCGCCGGTCTTCATCGACCCGCCGATCGACGGGGAGGTCGTGCGGACGGTCTTCGTCGACCCGGTCTTGACCGACCCGCCGGTCCCCATCGGGCCGCCAGTCACCTTCCCGGTACCCCTGCCGCAGCCGGTGAAGGTTTCCGGCGACCTCAACGGCGACGGGTTCGCCGACAAGGTCGTCACCGTCGGCTCGACCGTCTCCGTGGTGAGCGGTTCCGACGGCCGCGTGCTAGTCAAGCCGTTCGCGCCGTTCGAGGCGTCGTACACCGGCACCCTCAACGCCGTCTTCGTGGACGCGACCGGCGACGGCACGCCCGAACTCGTCGTCAGCCCCGGCCAGGGCGGCGGGCCGGTCGTGGCGGTCTACAACGCCGACGGCACCGAGCGCGGCCGCTTCTGGGGCATCGACGACGCCGGCTTCCGGGGTGGGGTCAACCTGGCCTCGGGCGACGTAGACTTCGACGGCCGGCCCGACCTGATCGTGACCGCCGGCGAGGGCGGCGGCCCGCGCGTGGCGATCTTCGACGGCCGCACCCTCGGGACGACCCCGACGCGCCTGGTGGCCGACTTCTTCGCCTTCGAGCCCGACCAGCGCGGCGGGGCAACCGCGGGCGTGGCCAACGGCGTGCTGATCTTCGGGGCCGGGCCGGGCGGCGGGCCGCGCGTCCGCGGCATCGACGGCCGCAGCCTGGTCGCCGCGGCCGGCGTGAAGTCGCTCGACGACCTGCCGGCGGCCGGGCGGAAGTTCGACCGCTTCGTCGGCGACCCGTCGTCGCGCGGGGGCGTCAAGCTCGACTTCTCGGGCGTCACCAGCCAGGCGGCTGACCAGCCCAGCAAGGTCACGGCCAAAGTCGGCGACGGGCCGGCGGTGACGGTGTACGACTCCCCAGGGTTCAACCCGGCGTCGTAGAACCCCGGCGAGCCGGAAGCGTGAGCGCCCGGAGCCCTTCGCG
>JANXTD010000342.1 GCA_025352585.1 Fimbriiglobus sp. | reverse complement strand
CGCCGGCGGGCAGCCAGGGCTGCGCGAAGTGCCACGACCTCGACAGCCAGGGTGTGAGGCCCGTCGCCGACCGCACGGTCTGGCTGCCCAACGCGAAGTTCAACCACGCCGCGCACCGGGCGAACGCGTGCCTCGAATGCCACCCCGGCACGGCCGCCGCCTTCGCGCCCGTCGGCACGAAACTCGTCGAAAAGGAGCCGCCGCAGATTCTCGGCGTGCAGTCGTGCCGTGCCTGCCACGCCCCCGCCGGGACGCCGGTAACTCTGGCCGACGGCCACACCACCCCCGGCGGCGGGGTGAAGCACGCCTGCACCGACTGCCACAGTTACCACAACGCCACGCACCCGCTGCAAGGCCGCGGCGCGCCGGCCCGCGCCGCTGTCGCGCCGCTGTCGCTGAGCGACTACTTCAACGGCGGCAAGCGTTGACACCGACCCCAGGGCCGACCGGCATGATCATTCAAGACCTGCGCGACATCCAGCACGAGTACGGCTACCTGCCGGACGCGGAGCTGCGCGCCTTGTCCCGCCGCATCGAGATGCCGCTGGCCCGCATCGAGGAGGTCACGACCTTCTTCCCCGCCTTCCGGCTCGAACGCCGCCGGCCGGCGACCGTCGAGGTGCGCGTCTGCCGGGACATGACCTGCCACCTACGCGGGGCACCGGCACTCATCGCCGCGGGGCAAAAAGTCGCGGCGGAGTTGAACGCCGACGGCGGGGATGTCGAGGTGACCGGCGTGTCGTGCCTGGGCCGCTGCGACCGCGCGCCGGCCGTCTGGGCGGAGCGGCAGCCGATGCCCGAGGGCGAGCACGCCTGGGTCTACGCCGCCCCCGACGCCAAGCGGCTCGAAGCGATCGTGCGCACCCTCGCCGCGGGCCAGAAGCCGAAGCCCGACCCCGACGCGGCTTACGAGCCGGCGGGCAACTTCCTCACCGGCCAACTCGACGTGTACGCCCGCAACGGCTGGCCGCGCGACTACCGGGCCGTGCGTGGGTTCGCGGAAATGCTCGTCGAGAAGCGGCGGCGCTGCGTCCCCCGGCCGCCGCTCGTCGATGGGCAGCCGCTGCAAGGGCCGGCGCTCGACGCCTATGTCCGCGAGGCGCACCCGTGGCTCTGGAAGCTCAACGAGTCGCGGCTCGGCGGCATGGGCGGCGCGGGGGCACCGGCCTACCAGAAGTGGCTCGACGTCTGGGGCCAGCGCTCGCCGTTCGACGAGGACACGGCAGCACGCCCGGCCCTCGCGGAGACCAAGGCGACGCTGTTCGACAAGTACGTCGTGGCCAACGGCGACGAGAGCGAGCCGGGGACGTTCAAGGACCGCGAGATCATGCAGCGCGCGCCGCACCTGATCGTCGAGGGCGTCATCCTCGCGGGGCTGTTCGCGGGGTGCAGCTCCGGGTACATCTTCGTCCGCCACGAGTACCACGAGCAGGTCGAAGTCTTGCGCGCCGAGGTCCGCCGGGCGGAGGCGATGGGGGCGTGCGGGGCCAACGTCTTCGGCTCCGGCCGCGCCTTCCCCGTCGAGGTCATCGAAAGCCCCGGCGGCTACATTTGCGGCGAGCAAACGGCCCTGATCGAGGCGATGGAGGGGCGGCGGGCGCAGCCGCGGAACCGGCCGCCGGACATCACGTCGAACGGCTTCCGCGACCGGCCGACGATCCTGAACAACGTCGAGACCCTGGCCTGGACGCCGCTGATCGTGCTGACCGGCGGGGCCGCGTACTCCGGCGGCGGCTGGAAACTGCCGGCCACGCCGAAGCTCGTCGAGAAGCCGCCGCGCTTCGGCGGTCGCCGGCTGCTGTCCGTCAGCGGCGACGTGCTGCGCCCCGGCGTCTACGAAGTCCCCATCGGCCTGTCGCTGGGGGAACTCTTCAGCGGCCCCGACTACTGCGGCGGCGTGCTAGGCACGCTCAAAGCCGTGGCGACTTCGGGGCCGTCGGGCGGGATTCTGCCGGCGAGGTACCCGCTGCCGCCGGACTTCCACGCCAAGTTCGCGGAGCAGTTGTCGCGCAAGAAAGACCGCGCCCGCAAGGACGGCGACGCCAGGCGGGCGGATGCGGTCAAGGCCGGCAAGGAGTACCGCGAGCCGGCCGAGGAGGCGTACTCGCTCGAGGAGTGGTTCGTCGCCACGCACCTGCCGGCGGGCAGCACCCACTTTGACCTCGCCACGGCACCGATCGACTTGAAGTTCTTCGGCATGATGGCCGACCTCGTCGGTCTGCCGGTGTCGCCGCTGTTGGGGGCCGGCATCGTGGTGTACGCCGACACGGCCGACATCCTCGACCAGGCGGTCTGCTTCACGCGGTTTTTCCGCAACGAGTCGTGCGGCAAGTGCGTGCCCTGCCGGTTGGGGGCCGAGAAGCTGGTGCGCATCGGCGAGTCGCTGCTGGCGGCGCGGCGCGCCGGCGGCAACGCCGAAGTCGCCGCCGTGCGCAGTGACATCACCGACGTGGCCTGGGCCTTGACGCAAACGTCGATCTGCTCGCTGGGCACCTCGGCGGCGACCCCGCTGGCGTGCGCGTTGACGTACTTCCCCGACGAGGTGGCGCATGGCCGAGCCGAATGACGAACTCACCCGCGGCCGAGACGAGGAGTCGGTCTTCGCGCGCGGCGAGAACGACGAACTCGTCCGCCGCGAGAAGGCGACCCGCGACCAGTTCGCCCGCACCGTCACCGTCAAGATCGACGGCTACGCGGTGACCGTGCCGCAGGCGGTCCCGGCGACCGACGCCCGCGGCAACCCGCTGCGCGCCCCCGACGGCGGCCTGGTCCCCCGCAACTCGACCATCTACGACGCTGCGATGAAGCTGGCCCGCGACGGCGCGTGGGCCGACAGCGAACTGCCCGAGCGCATCCCGCTACTCTGCCACCAGCCGCACCTGCACCCGGTGGGCGTCTGCCGCATGTGCGTCGTGCAGATCCAGCAGATCAAGCGCGGCACGGCCCGCACCGAGCGCAAATTGCTTCCGGCGTGCCAACACATGGTCGCCGAGAACATGGTAGTCACGACTCGCGCCGGCTGGCCGGGCCACGAGCCGGGGGAGAAAACGCGGCTTGTCGGCGAGGCGTGTGCGAAGGCGGCGAGCGACTTCGAGGCCGACTTCGCCAAGCGTGGCGGCGACCCCGAGGCCAAGCCGGCGGCACTCGCGGTGGCGCTGGCGAAGGCCGAGGCGCGGGCCGGCGACGGCGTCGAGAAGTTCGCCGCGAACATCCGCCGCAGTACCGGCGTGCTGGCGGAACTGCTGCTGGCCGACCACGCCCGGCCGGAACTCTCCGAGGTGCGCCGCCACGAGGACGAGTTGACCGCGGTGGCGAAGGTCGTCGGCGTGACCGGCCCCCGGCCGCGGCTGGCGCGGCCGGCCGACGCCGCGTCGCGTAACGCCGCCCCCGGCGAGCGCTCGCGCCGGCTGAGCCTGCCGATCGCGGCGACCGTGATCGAGCCGGAGCAGTTGCCGGGCCGCGCGCCCCAAGAAGCCTGGGAGGGCTGGAACGCGCTCATCGACGAGGCGTTGCCGTTCTCGTCGCGCACCGTCGTCGTGGACCACGACCGCTGCATTCTCTGCGACCGCTGCGTGCGGTCGTGCGCCGACGTGAAGCCGTTCAAGGTCATCGGCCACACCGGCAAGGGCTACGAGACGCGCGTCAGTTTCGACCTCGACTCGCTGATGGGCGACTCGTCGTGCGTGCAGTGCGGCGAGTGCATGACCGCGTGCCCGACGGGCGCACTGTCGCTGCGCCGGCGGGTGCAGCCGCGGGCCTGGGACGACTCGCCGGCGGCGATCGCGCAGAACCCCAACACGCCCTTCCCCGACGGCTCCGGCTTCCTCGACGCCGACGAGATGCGCGACGTGTGGCTGAGCTACACCAGCCCGACGCGCGGGCCGCAGGTCGTCTACCCGTTCCGGGCGGTGCCGTTCTCGTACCTGAAGTGGAACGAGGGGGCCGTGCGCCGCTGGGAGGTCGCGCCGGGCACCGAGCGGCTGCTGTGCCGCGAGGGCGAGTACGCCACGACCGCCTTCCTGACGCAGGGCAACGGCGACTTCGCCATCCACGTGCGTAGCACCGGCCCGGCGAAGAAGCCCGGCCTGCTCAAGCGCCTGTTCGGCAACGGCAAAAGCGACGACGGCCTGGGGGTCAAGGTCCACACCGCCGGCGGCGACGAATTCGTCCTCGGCGAGATGAGTTGCCTGACGCACCGGCCGCGCACGGCGTCGGTCGTCGCCATCGCGCCACCGGACAACCCGCGGCTCGCACTCACGGCCGACGGCCGGGGGGTCGTCGAAATGCCAGGCGCGGCGGGGCCGGTGGTGGTCTACGAGGTGACGCGGAACCTGCTCGACGTGATGCAGCGATCGGCCGCCATCCGCGAGGACATCGCCGAGGTCTACTCGCAACGCGCCGTGCAGTCGTGCGTGTCGAAGGGCCGCATGTTCGCCACGCTCGCCGACGCCGACAAGGCGGCCGTCAGCCGCTTCCTGCAAGTGAGCGGCCAGCTCGAACTGCGGCAACTCGACGCCGGCCAAACCCTGGTCGCCGAGGGCGACCTGGCGGGCGACGCCAGCTTCTTCTACGTCGTGCGGCTCGGCACCCTCCGCGTGTTCCAGGGCGAGGCCGGCCGCGAGCGCGACTTGCGTTTGCTGGGGCCGGGCGACAGCTTCGGCGAGGTGTCGATGCTGCCCGGCGGCGAGGGGGTGCGCACCGCCAGCGTCGCGACCCTCGACCCCGCCGAGGTCGTGCTGGTGCCCAAGACGCTGTTCCTCGAAATGTGCGCGGCGTTCCCGGCGGTGCGGGCCGAACTGGAGCGCGAGAAGCGCGAGCGCGTCGCCGGGTCGCCGCCGCCGGCGATGCTGACCGAGTACGTCCGGCAGGGCTTGTACCAGGCGCAAAAGGTACTCGCGCTCGACCTCGTCAACTGCACCCGCTGCGACGAATGCACCAAGGCGTGCGCCGACTCGCACGACGGCCAGGCGCGCCTGCTGCGCGAGGGGCTACGCTTCGGGGACTTCCTGGTGGCCACGTCGTGCCGGTCGTGCCAGAAGCCGTACTGCATGGACGGCTGCCCGGTGGACGCGATCCACCGCCGCGGCACGAGCCTCGAAGTGGTCATCGAGGACCACTGCATCGGCTGCGGCCTGTGCGAGCGCAACTGCCCCTACGGCGCGATCCACATGGTGCCGCGCGACACGCCGTTCGCCGCGGCGTCGGGGCTGCCGGGCGGCGACCCGAACCGCACGGCGGCGCGGGTGGCGGCGAACTGCGACCTGTGCGACGGCGGCGAGCCGCTGTGCGTCCAGGCGTGCCCGCACGAGGCGGCGTTCCGGTTCACCGGCGCGGGGCTACTGCAAGTCGTCGAGGCGCGGCGGGCGGGCGGCTGACCGGCGAGCCGTCGCACCTGGAACGCCGCGACCGGCGGTTTTCGACACGCCGTTAGTGCCCCGACTCGACGCCGGGGATCTTGAGCAGCAGGAAGAAGCCGTTGACGGTGAAGACGAGGCCCAGCAGCGCCAGGATCGCCGACGCGACGAACGCCCAGCGCTTCTCGGCCAGCATCGCCACCGACGCCAGCACGATCGCGAGTTGGAACACGACCTCGGCGAAGTCGAAGTAGGGGTCCTTGCGCTGCTGCTCGTGCAACTCGTGCTGGAACTTCTTCACCTTCTCGTCGCCGTCGGCGCGGAACTTGTTCGCCTTCGCGGCGAGGTCGTCCTTGTCCGCCTTCATGCGGCCCTCCTCGTCGGCGGCGCGCTTCAGCAGCTTGACTTTGAGTGGCGACGCGGCGAAGGCGGCGGGGTCGAGTTCCTGCTCGGCTTGCAGGCGCTCGCGCTCGATGCGGTTGAGCGCCTCGCGGATCGACTTCGCCTGGAACTGGTTCCAGGTGTTGAACTCGTCGTGCTTCGCGGCGTTCTCCGCCTGCGCCTCCTCCTGCTTGAGGAGGAACATTTCCTTCGCGCAGTTGTTGCCGCCGAACGAGGCGAAGGCCAGGCCGACGGCGTAGAGCGCGACGAAGAAGGCGACCGTCCGCGTGAACGGGTTGGCCGCCTTCTCCTCGATCTCGTGGGGGTTCGGCAGTTCGATCTCGGCCATGACGGACCCTTCTGGTGCTGGAGGAATTCGATCCATACCACCTCCCGCAAAGGAGTAAAGGCGCTGAGAGAGCCGAATCCGAGTTCGGGTTTTCTTAGCGCCTTTGCGGGAGGTCGGTTTTCGGTGCCCTTAGACGTGGTGGCCTTTGCAGCGCGGCGGGCCGAGCACGACCGAGATCGCCATCGCCGTGGCCAGGCCCTTCGGCGACGACAGGAGCGCCAAGAAGGGCGGGATCTCGGTCAGCTTCGCCTTCGAGACTTCTGGACGGGCCGTCACCTCGCCGACGCCGGCTTGCGGGAACAGTGACTCGCCGGGCGTGGCGATGATCGCGATGGGGTCGCGCCGGCTGACGACCGGGGCGACCGGCAGG
>JANXTD010000310.1 GCA_025352585.1 Fimbriiglobus sp. | reverse complement strand
ACGCTCGAGAAGCTGTTCCTGCGGGTCGTGGACGAGTCGCGCGCCCGGCCCGGCCGCCGCTACCTGCCGCCGACCGCCGCGACGGCGACGCCCGCCGCGAAGTCCTGACGAACCCGGCCCGGCGGTTGCCCCGTTTCCTTCCCCTGACGAAGCGTGACCATGACCCCGACGCTGTTTGGCCTGCTCATCCTCGAACGCGACCCCTACGTCCTCGCGGACACGGCGGGCCTCGCCCAGGCGTGGCTCCAGGACGCCGGCGGCTTCGCGGCCATCGGCCTGTTCGTCTACATCCTTTACGCCCTAACCATCCCCCCGGCGCAAGCCGAGTCGGCCAAGTCGCGGGCCAGCGTCACCACGTTCATGCTCGGCATGGCCGTCGCCGCGCTGCTGCTCTACGTCGCCTACGTCGTGCTGCTGTTCGCCGGCAAGGGCTTCGACCTGACCAACTACCGGCCGCAAGTCACCGACGGCTCGTTCGTCAAGGCGGTCGCGCCCAAGTTCAGCACCGACTTGCAGCCGATGGTGTTGACCGTGGCCGGGCTGTGCGCCGTCCTGGGCATCGGACAGCCGTTCGCCGCCAACGTGCTCAAGATGCGCCTGCGCCGCATCGGGGCGCTGGCGAAGCTCGGCTTCAAGGAGGCGTCGCGCGGCAAACTCTACTGGGTCTTCTTGCTCTTCCTGCTGCCGTTCTTGTTCCCGACCAAGTGGTGGTTCCTCTTCAAGGCCGAGAACGAGTTGCGCTCGACGGTCTCGATCACCGCCTACGCCATGAACTTCGTGCTGCTGCTGCCGGCCGTGCTGCTGGCGGCGTTCAGCATCCCGCGCGACATCCGCGACCAGAACATCTACACCATCGTGACCAAGCCGGTCGAGCGCTTCGAGATCGTCCTGGGCCGCTTCCTCGGCTACGCGGGGCTGCTCACCGTGGTGCTGCTGCTGATGACCGGCGTCGGCTGGCTGTACATCTTCACGACCGGCGTGGACCCCGCGGCCGAGGCCGAGACGTACAAGGCGCGCGTGCCGGTGCGCGGCAAGCTGAGCTTCGCCAGCCGCAAGCAGGACTTCGGGGGCACCAACGTCGGCCGGGAGTTCGACTACCGCAAGTACATCGCCGGCGACCCGACCAGCGCGCAGCGGGCCATCTGGAGCTACGACCGCGTGCCGAGTTCGCTGACCCGCGGCCGGGACTTCGTGCCGTGCGAGTTCACCTTCGACATCTTCCGCATGACCAAGGGCGTCGAGAACCGCGGCGTGGACCTGACCATCCGCGTGACGACCCGCAACGCCGCGCAGGTGCCGCCGCCCGACGCGAAGGACGGCAGTTGGCGCTGGGTCAACGAGCAGCGCGGCCAGGAGTACGCCCAGGCCGCCAGGGACGCCGTGCGCAAGCTGCGCAACTTGGGGCCGAACGACGACGTGAACCCCGAGTCGGTCTTCCGCTACGCCCAGCCCGACTCGAAGGAGTGGGAGGCGCTCAACGAACTCACCGAGAAGTTCGGCTTCTTCGAGATCGCCGGCAAGGAGATTTTCGACTACCACCCCGAGTCGGTCAACCTGCCGGTCGGCCTCTTCAAGAACGCCCAGCAGCCCGGCGGCAACCCCGACCTGCCGGCCCTGAGCGTCTTCGTCAAGTGCCAGACGGGCGGGCAGATGCTCGGCGTCGCCGAGGGCGACCTGTACCTGCTCGAGGGCCAGCGCCGTTTCGTCGAGAACTACTTCAAGACCTCGTTCGGCCTCTGGTGCCGGCTGTGCATCCTGGTCGGCATCGCCATCGTGCTGAGTACGTACCTCGCCGGGGTGATCACGCTGCTGGGCACGGTGGTCGATTACGCCTGCGGCTTCTCGAGCGAGCACATCGCCGACACGGCGTCCGGCCACAGTTTCGCCGGCGGGCCGTTCAAGGCGATGAACTCGCTGCTGAAGGCCGAGCAGCCGACGGCGCAGGCCGACGCCGGCAGCACGGTCGATTTCCTCACCCGGCTGGGCGACGGCCTATTCAGTTGGGTGCTGCGGCGCGTCGTCAACCTGATCCCGGACATCGACTCGTACTCCTGGACCAAGTACCTCGCCGAGGGCTTCTCCGTGCCGCTGGAGTGCATGGCGATGAACCTGCTCACGACGGTCGGCTACCTGCTGCCGTGGTTCGTGCTGAGCTTCTACCTGATCCGCTCCCGCGAGATCGCGGCGTAACGGCCCCCGACATTCGATTCCTTCATCCGGGTGAGTTCCGATGGCCAACAAGCTGCAGCGCGACGCCTTCCGCCGCCGGGTCTCCTACGGCGTGGCGATCTTCGCGCTGTTCCTCCTGAGCATGGTCTGGCGCGGCAAGATCGACCTGCCGCTGTCGTCGTACGTCCGCAACCTGGCGGTGCCGCAGGCCGGCGGCGGGGCGCTCGCGGCGCTGAACCGCGGGGCCGTCG
>JANXTD010000246.1 GCA_025352585.1 Fimbriiglobus sp. | reverse complement strand
TCGGCGTCGGCGGCATGACGACGACGATTTCCTTCACGCCCGCGGCCTGGGCCGGGCAGACGGTCATCAGCAGCGTCGAGGGGTAGGCCGCCGCGCCGCCGGGGCAGTAGACGCCGACGCGGTTGTACGCCCGGTAGCGCTGCTGCAAGTCGTAGCTGCCCGACACGCGCAACTCGGCGTCGCGGTGCAGTAGCCCGGACTGGAACGAGTTGATGTTGCGGCGGATGCGGCGCAGCGTCTCCAGGAACTCCGGCGCGGCCTTGGCGTGGGCGGCCTCGAGTTCGCCCTGCTCGACGCGGATCATGTTCGGCTTGAGCTTGACCTTGTCGAAGCACTCCGTGTACTTCAGGACCGCCTCGAGTCCGTGGTCGCGGACGTCGACGCAGATGTGCGCGACGGCCTCGGTGGGGTTCATCGGCTTGCCGAACACGGCAGTCGTGAGCTTCTTCGACGCGGCCGAGACGATCTCGGTGTCGATGCGGAACTGTTCGCGGAGCTTCTTGATCTGCGGCGCGGCGTTACTGGCGGCCAACTCGATGCGGCGGACCTTCAAGACAGACATGGAAACCCTCGGCGGCACGCGCGGCGGCGACACTTTCGGCGAAAGCAAGCCACGGCGCGAGCCGAAGTACGTCGGATGCGGGCTTATGCACATTGTAGAAATTAGCAACCGCTCTTCAACGAAGATGTTCACCCGAGTCGCCCGAGTCTCCGCCTAACTTGTGCGGCGTGGGCGGCTTGCGACGGCTGGGACGACTCGGAGAATCGCGGAGTCGCCGGGGCGACCGCCGGACTGTGCGGGGGGTGCCTTTGGGCGCTCGCCGGGGCCGGAAATCCGCCGCCGCCGGGAATCGCGGCTTGCAATCCGGCCCGCCGTCCGTTCCACTAGGGCCAACGAGTCGCCCCCGCCGGCCGGGCCGTGTCCGGGCGACGAGGGGGCTGGACGCCAAGGGGTCGATTCATGACGGCCGGGACGGACTTCTTCGAGGCGACCGCGCGGAACTGGCGGGCCAAACTCGCCATCAGCGTGGACGTGATGAAGGAGCTGAGTTGCCTCAGCGACCCCGAGGAGATGTTCCACGCCTTCGCCCGCCGCATGAACCAGCTCTTCCCGACGGCCCGGCAAATCTCGGTGAGCCGCCGCGGCCTCGAAGACCCCCGCTACCGCGTGCTGCGCTTCAACCTCTGGAAGGAGTCGATCAACCCGTACAAGGAGGCCCACCGCCTGCCGACGTTCTCCGGCGGCCTCTTCGCGGAACTGCTGTACTCCGACGTGCCGCAGGTCATCGACCGACTCGAACTCGCCCCCGACGACCCCGCGGCCGAGTTCCTCGACGGCCAGCAGTCGCTCCTGGCGATCCCGATCTACGAGGACGGCGCGGCGGTCAACACGCTGATCGTCACCCGCGAGGGGCCGCAAGCCTTCCCGCGCGAGCAAGTCCCCGACCTGGTCTGGATGACGAACCTGTTCGGCCGGGCGATGCAGTCGCAAGTGCTGTCGGCTCAGTTGCGCGAGGCGTACCAGAAGGCCGACTACGAGTTGCGCGTCATCGCCGAGATGCAGCGGACCCTGCTGCCGCCGTTCGTGCCCAAAGTGCCCGGCCTCGACCTGGCAGTCCACTACCGCACCGCGAGCCGCGCCGGCGGCGACTACTACGACTTCTTCGCGCTTCCCGAGGGCAAGTTCGGCGTGCTGATCGCCGACGTGTCCGGGCACGGCTCGCCGGCGGCGGTGCTCATGGCGATCACGCACAGCCTCGCGCACTCGTACCCCGAACTGCCGGTCCACCCCGGCAAGTTCCTGGGGCACCTGAACGAGCACCTCGCCCGCCGCTACGTTGGCACCTCCGGGCACTTCGTGACCGCGTTCTACGCCGTGTTCGACGTGCCGCGCGACGAGGTGACCTACGCCAACGCCGGGCACCTGGCCCCGCGGCTGCTGCGCGTCGGCGAGGCGGTCTGGGACTCGCTGCCGAGCCAGCAGCGCTTGCCCCTGGGCGTCAACGGCATGCAGGGGGCGTACCCGGAACACCTGGTGCCGTTCGGCCCCGGCGACCGTACCTTGCTGTTTACCGACGGCCTGATCGACATGCCCAACGTTGACGGCGACCGCTACGGCACCGACCGCCTGAACGCCTGCCCGGCGTCGGCGGCGATGAGTAGCCGGCAGGTCGCCGACGGCGTGCTGGGCGACCTCGACCGCTTCGCCACGACGGCCGCGATCCCCGACGACCAGACGATGGTCGTCGTCGGCCGCGTCTGACCCCGCCTCGACCCCTTTCCCCCTGCAACGGAGTTGACCGTGATGACCCCCTCCCGGCGTTGGTTCGCCCTCCTCGCGCTCGGCGCGATCCTCGGCACCCCGGCGCTCGCCGGCGACGCCAAGCCCGGTGCCAAGAAGCGACTGCTGCTCGTGACGCACTCCGGCGGCTTCCTGCACGACTCGGTTGGCGTCGCCGAGGACACGTTGAAGAAGCTGGCCCCCGAAAACAATCTCGAGGTGACCTGCTACCGCTTCACTGGCGACCCGGCGGCCCGCGTGAAGGTCAAGGACAAGAAGGACGGCCCAGAGCGTGAGACGACGGCCCTGGAGGCGTACTCGGCCAAGTACCGCGAGCGCACCGGCAAGTCGGTCGAGGCGGAGAACTGCGGCCGCCTCAACAAGGAGACGCTCAAGAACTTCGACTGCGTGCTGTTCTTCACGACCGGCGACCCGGTCACCAAAGCCGAGTTGGCCGACCTACTCGACTGGGTGAAGGCCGGCGGGGCGTTCGCCGGGACGCACTGCGGAGCGGACACGCTGTACAGCCAGCCGGCTTACGGCGACCTCGTCGGGGCGTACTTCCGCACCCACCCGCCGGGCCTGCAAAAGGTCACCGTCAAGGTCGAGGACTCCAAGCACCCCGCCGCCGCCGCGTTCACCTCGGGCGGCGTCTACGAGGACGAAATCTACATCTTCAAGGACGCCCCGTACTCGCGCGACAAGCTGCACATCATCCTGAGCGCCGACGGCTTCAAGCCGATGGCCGGCAAGAACGACATCGCCCGCAAGGACGGCGACTACGCGCTGTCGTGGTGCAAGGAGTCGGGCAAGGGCAAGGTGTTTTACACGGCGTTCGGCCACCAGAAGAAGGTCTGGGAGGACGCGAAGTTCCAGGCGCACCTGCTCGGCGGCCTCAAGTGGGCGATGGGCCAAGTCCCCGGCGACGCCACCCCGACCGGCGCGGCGAAGTAGCCAAGTTCCCGGCGACGCGCTTCGCGGCACGATTGGGTGAGCCGCCTGCGTAAGCGGGCGGGTTCTAGACGCTCCCGAGTCGGGACATTCCCCGCAACGGTTG
>JANXTD010000222.1 GCA_025352585.1 Fimbriiglobus sp. | reverse complement strand
CGGTGCTGAACCACCGCGTGATCCTGAAGCCCGAGAGCCGGCTGCGCAAGAAGACGCCGTCGGTGGTGGTGAAGGAGATCGTCGATGATGCCCGCGTGCCGGTCGTCGAGCGCGAGTACGCGGCGAACAAGGAGTACTTCGCGTAAGGCGAACCGGAAGCGTCAGCGCCCGGAGTCTGGACGCGGACAATGGGGAAGGCTACGCGCCCTTGGGTTCGGCGACGGTGGCCGGTTAGGCATCTGGAAACTCACTCATTGATGCGCCGTACGATCTCACTGTGCAAAACGTCAAGCCTACTCGCAGACTGTTGCAGCTGCAGAGATCTGTAACACTTCGTCGCAGGCCCGACACCCTCACAAGTTAGAACCTGCGGTAAATCGGCGTAGAATGACACGATAGGGTATGGCCACAAATGGCTGCCAGTGTCACACATTTCATTGAACGGGGTCATGTCAAGGTACGGAATGGGCATGACCTCATTCGATCTCACCTTCCACCACCGAATCGGATCACTGGAGATGGTGGCTTGCCGAAAGTCGCCCGCAGCGACTTCCACAACGAAGACCTGTGAGGTCGAAAGCGCCCCAGCGTCCCCGATTGCGTACAACTCGTTCAGATAGCTGGCGAGCGCGCCGCCGTTCATGTTAATTAGGTGGGCCGCAACCGCGTGTGCGATGGCTTGAGAGGTCTTCGTGTCCACAGTTAGATTCCCCCGTGTGGCCAAATCGATCGAAGGAAGGTGTTGTACTCTCTGCGAGTCCACACCCCAGTCTGCATGAGTTCTCGGTAGAAGGTGTTCCGAATCGTCGCAGTGGCCCGCCCCGCGAACTGCCACGCCGTAACATCGACAATGAGACGTTGCGACGGGATCAGGGTAAGCGCATGCTGACCCGGGCCAGTGGGGGAGCGGGTCACTGCGGGTATGCCGTTGCGGTTGAGTGCCTTGGTGATCGCGGCGGCGTGGCGGTTGCAGTCGCCTTGGCCGCGGGCAAACATTGCCATGCGCTGCCCTATGTAGTTCGCTAGTTGCGGCGTCATACCTGCGATGTGGCCGCAATCAACGTTGTGTGCCCAAATCGAAAACCCCCACTCCGGAGCGCCGACAAAGTAGGTATGATGCTCCTCAACTTCTAGGTTGTACACCGTCTCGTACCGCCCGGTGTCTTCAACCGCTTTGACCGGCACCCACCCGTCCTCGGTGCGGATCATTTCGCCGGGTTGGAGCCGGCCGGCCGGGGTCCAGCCCTGATCCTGCACGTAGAACGGGTGTTCGTAGGTGGTGCCGATGACCCGCTCGGGCGTCACGGTCTCCCACCCACCTGCCTTAAGCCGGTACTGGTCGCCCGGCTTGAGGTCGCGCTCGTGCGTCCACCCCCGTCCGTTGACGAACACCACGTCTTTGTGCTCGAACGCTCCCAACGTGCGGTCGTCCAGAGGTATGCCCGGCACCACACCCGGCGACGGTAAGGTAGGGAGGGTCGGTGCCTGTGCTACGCCTGACTGGTAGCCGAGACAACACTTCTTGTACTTCCTGCCGCTACCGCAGCGGCATATGTCGTTCCGGCCGAGTTGCATAGTCTTCACGGGCGACCTCCTGTTGCTTTCGCTGCCGCCTAATTTCCGGCTCGGTTGCACTCGCGTGACCGATCCCGCCGTGGGTCACCACTCGTCGCCGCCGGTCCACGTCATCGCATCGTAACCCGGCCCGGCGGCGGACGCAATGGCCTGCCCCTCGCCTTCGCGCGCCGGGAATTCGCCCCGCGCCCCGGCCCCGCGTACTCTAGACTCGTGAGTGCGGACCCGGCGCGAGGCGATGTCATGTGGCTGATGTACCCGATCGACTCCGACGACGTGCGCAGCGCCCGACGCGGCGTTCAGGTGGTGTTCGCCGCCTCGTCGGTCTGGTACAGTGCGCTCGCCGTCGTGGCGGCCGTCGGCTCCGGGCCGGTCCTCGACAAAATTTACGGCAAGTTCGAGGAGCTGCCCGAACTGCCGGACGCCGCGTCGCCGTCGGTGCTGCCGCTGCTCGCGCTGCTAGCCGCCTGGGCGCTCTCCGGCGGCCTGCGGCTGCTCGGCTACCGCCTGATGCGCACGATGGCCGGGACGCTCGGCACCCCCGAGAGCGTGGCCCTCGCCAGCGTCGGGGCCGTCGTCTCGGTCGCCACGGTCGTCACGATCAAGTTCGGCGTCACGGGGCTGCTGGCGATGGTCGCCGTCGGCGGGGCGGTCCTCGAGTTGCGCTTCCTGCGCCTCCCCGCGACGCTGTTCGGCATGGTCGTCTCGGCCGGCGCGGTGCGCTGGGTCAACCGCTACTTCTACCTCCGCGCGGCCTGGCTCACGCTGCTGGTGCCGCCGGCGCTGATGATGCTGGTGGCCCACATCCTCACCGACATCCCGTACAACGAGGGCGGCCCGTACCAGCACGCCGTGCGCACGGTCAACGGACTGCTCTACCCGGCCTTCCGCCTCTTCGCGCTGCTCGCGCTCGCCACGATGCCGCTGGTCGCCGCGGCCTACTGGGCGCTGCTGTACCGGCTGCACCAGGCGTTGCCGCGCATCCTCGACCCCAACGGCCCGACGGTGTCGCTGCCGCCGCCGACCAAGCCCGGCTTCGACCAGTTGAAGCAGGTGTTGCAGCCGCAGGACTGGTGACGGCCGGCCGCCCGACAGGAGGGACTTCGCCCGCCGCGCAAGACGATCGACGCGCCGGTTCGTAAACTCCCCCCGCCTCGAAACTCTACCCGCGACGGAGTGATTCCATGTCCATGTTCATCGGCGAGAGCCTCATCGGCGAGGGCAACGAGATCGCCCACATCGACCTGCTCATCGGCGACAAGACCGGCCCCGTCGGGACCGCCTTCGCCAACGCCCTGGCCAACCAGTCGAACGGCCACACCAGCCTGCTGGCCGTGGTCACCCCGAACCTGCTCGCCAAGCCGGCCACGGTGATGATCACCAAGGTCACGATCAAGGGCATGAAGCAGGCCGTGCAGATGTTCGGCCCCGCCCAGGCCGCGGTGGCCCGCGCCGTCGTCGATTCGGTCGCCGAGAACGTGATCCCCGCCGACCAGGCCGAGAACCTCGTCATCGTCTGCGGCGTGTTCATCCACCCCGCCGCCTCCGACGACACGAAGATCTACGACTACAACTACGCGGCGACGAAGGCCGCGATCAAGAGCGCGATGGCCGGCACGCCGAAGATCGCCGACATCGTCGCCCGCAAGGACGAGAAGCACCCCTACAGCCCCAAGTAACCTGGGGACCGGGTATGGGGTGTCGGGTATCGGGTATGGTCAGAAGAGATCCGTGAGCCGGCCGTAGGTTCTGCGACACCCGATACCCCACAACCCGATACCCGAATCGGTCCGACCATACCCCATACCCCACACCCGATACCCGAGATGGATAAGCCCACCGTCCTCGTCCAGCTCGACACCGACGCGCACCCCAGCGTCTTCGACCGCGTCGTCGCCGTCGATGCCGGGGTGCAGCACCTCTTCAGCTACGGCGGCGTGACGGCGGCCAACGTCATGGCCCTCGTCCACGGCTGCATTTTCACCCGCGGCCCCAAGGACTTGCACCGCACGGCGATCTTCGTCGGCGGCTCCGACGCCGACCTCGGCGAGGCGGTCCTGGCCGAAGTCAAGCGGCACCTCATCCCCGCCTACGGACTGAGCGTCTCGGTGATGCTCGACAGCAACGGCGCGAACACGACCGCCGCCGCCGCCGTGCGCGCCGCGGCGAAGCACCTCGACCTCGCGGCGACGAACTCGCTGGTCCTCGGCGGCACCGGCCCCGTCGGCCGGCGTGTCGCCCGGCTGCTCGCCAAGCACGGCGGCCGCGTCACCATCGGCAGCCGGCAACTCGACCGCGCCGAGGCCGTCGCCCAGGGGATCCGCGCCGCCTACCCGTCCGCGCGGGTCGCCGCGGTGGCCGTGGCCACGAGCGCCGACGGCCCCAAGGCGCTGGAGGGCCAGCAACTCGTCGTCGCCGCCGGTGCCCCCGGCACGGTGCTGCTGCCGCGCCGGTTGCGCGCCGGGGCCAGGGCGTTGAAGGTCGCCATCGACCTCAACGGTGTCCCGCCAACCGGCGTCGAAGGCGTCGAGTTGACCGACAAGGGCGTCGATCGTGACGGCCACACCGCCTACGGCGCGCTGGGCGTCGGCGGCGCGAAGATGAGGATCCACAAGGCCGCGGTGGCCGCGCTGTTCACCGGCAACGCGCTGACGTTCGACCTCGACGAGATCGACGCCCTCGCCGCGACGCTGGGCTGACGCCCGCCGGCCGGGACTAGAACCGCGGCGGCTCCTTGCGCACCAGCTCGTTCGCCACGTCGAGGCTGTCGAGCGTCCCGGCGTCGGTCCAGTAGCCGTCCAGGACGCTGTAGCCCATGCGGCCCTGGCTCAGGTAGTGGTTGTTCACGTCGGTGATTTCGAGTTCGCCCCGGCCGCTCGGCTTGAGCGTCTTGATGACGTTGAACACGTCCGGCGGGTAGATGTAGATGCCGACCACCGCGAGGTTCGACTTCGGCTCCTTCGGCTTCTCGACGATACTCACGACGTTGTCGCCGTCGAGTTCCGCGACGCCGTAGCGGCCGGGGTCGTGAACCTCTTTCAGCCCGATCCACGCCCAGTCCGGCCGCGAGTTGGCCTTCTCGACCAGCGCGATCAGCGGGTCGCGGAAGATGTTGTCGCCGAGCAGCACGAGCGACCGCGAGCCGGTGCAGAAGTGCTCCGCCAGACCGAGGGCTTGCGCGATGCCGCCGGCCTCGTCTTGGACGCGGTACGTCAGCCGGCAGCGGTGGTCCTTGCCGGAGCCGAGCAGTTCGATGAAGTCGCCCATGTGCTCCGTGCCGGAGACGAGCAGGATTTCGCTCAGCCCCGCCCCCGTGAGCTTCTTCAAGGGGTGGTAGACCATCGGGTACGGCCCGACGGGCAGCAAATGTTTGTTCGTGACCTTCGTCAACTCGCCCATGCGGGTGCCCTTGCCGCCCGCCAGAATCACGCCGCGAATACTCATACTGCACCTGTATCGAAGTTGTTGGTTATTTGATGTTTGTTATTCGGGCTTCGCATCGGTGAAGTAGTTGAGGTATTCCTTGGTCCGGATGCCGTCGATCCACGCGGCGTTGGCTTGGTACCAGGCGATCGTCTCGGCCAGCCCCGTGGCGAACTCGACCTGCGGCGACCAGCCCAGTTCGCGCTCGGCTTTGGTGCAGTCGATGGCGTAACGGCGGTCGTGGCCGAGGCGGTCGGCGACGTACTTGATCAGCGTTTTCGGCTTGCCCAGCAACTCCAAAAGCAAATGCGTCAGGTCGAGGTTGGCCTTCTCGCAGCGGCCGCCGAAGTTGTAGACCTCGCCCGACTTGCCGCGCCGCCAGGCCGCCTCGACGCCGGCGCAGTGGTCGGCGACGTGAATCCAGTCGCGGATTTGCTGGCCGTCGCCGTACACGGGGACTTGCAAGTCTTGCATCAGGTTCGTGATGAACAGCGGGATCAGCTTCTCGGGGAACTGGTACGGGCCGTAGTTGTTCGAGCATCGCGTGATCACCGCGTGCAGGCCGAAGGTGTGGTGGTACGCCTTCACCAACAGGTCCGACGCGGCCTTGCTGGCGCTGTACGGCGAACTCGGGTCGAGCGGCGTCGTTTCGGTGAACAGCCCCGTCGGCCCGAGGCTGCCGTATACCTCGTCCGTCGAGACGTGGACGTACTTCTCGACCTGGAACTCGCGCACGGCGTCGAGCAGGATTTGCGTTCCCAACACGTTGGTGCGGACGAACGGGCCGGAATCGACGATGCTGCGATCGACGTGGCTCTCGGCGGCGAAGTGGATCACGTCGGTGACGCCGAGCTTCATCGCCCCGCGCACGTCGTCGCGGTCGGTCACGTCGCCCTTGACGAAGCGGTAGCGCGGGTGGCTCTCCAGCCCGGCCAAGTTGGCGAGGTTGCCGGCGTACGTCAGGGCGTCGAAGTTGACGACGGCCGTCGCCTCGTCGGTCGCCAGGAGCCGGCGGACGAAGTTCGAGCCGATGAAGCCGCAGCCACCGGTCACCAAGAGCGTGGCCATGCGGCCCCTTCTGTTCGTCGGAGGAGTCGGCACAGGACGGCATCGGTTTAGGACGGCGGCCGGCCCTCGTCAAACGGCGCGGGCTGTTATAATGGAGGAATGACACCCGCCCCCCCCCTCGCCGTGGCGTTAGCCGTCGGCCTCGAAACCTGGCCGCTGACCGTCCCCGCGGACAAACTGGTGCCGTTCGCGGTCGCCACGCCGCCGACGCCCGGCGACCCGCGCGAACTGGCCCGCCGCGCCGTCGAGTCGCCCTACGGCGTCGCCGCGCAACTGCGCCAGGCGGTGACGCCCGAGGACCGCGTCGCCATCGTGCTCGACGAGGGCATCCCCGACGCGGTGGCCGTGCTCACCGTCGTGATGGAACACCTCGTCAGCGCGGGGATTACGCCGGCGGCCATGACGATCGTCGTCCCCCCCGGCGGCGGCACCGGCACCTGGCTCGACGACTTGCCGGACGAGCTCAGTGACGTGAAGCTCGAGGTCCACGACACCGAGGACCGCAAGAAGCTCGCCTACCTGGCGACGACTTCGACGGAGCGGCGAATCTACCTGAACCGCAGCGTCGTCGAGGCCGAGTTCGTCGTCGTCGTCACCCGCCGCCGCTTCGACCCGACCTACGGCTACTCGGGTGCCGAGGCGGCGCTGTTCCCGATCCTGAGCGAGCCGCAGGCGATGGTTGAGGCGGTCGGCAAGTTCACGTCGAAGCCGCCGGGCGAGGTCGTCCCGGCGGTCACCGAAGTCGCCGGGGAGGTCGTCTGGCTGCTGGGGATGCCGTTCTTCGTGCAGGTGATCGAGGGCTACGGCGACACCATCGCCGACATCATCGGCGGCCTGCCGACGAGCCGCGAGGAGGGCGTCCGCCGGCTCGAAGCGACCTGGCGCGGCGGCGTCGAAGAAGTCCCTGACCTGGTCATCGCGGCCCTGTCCGGAGACCCGAAGCGGCACGGCTTCCTCGACCTGGCCAAGGCGGCGATGGCGGCGGCGCGGGTCGTCGCCCCCGGCGGCCGCGTGGCGATCGTGACGGCGGCCGCGCCGACGCTCGACGAGGGGGCGATGATCGTCCGCGGCACTGACGAACCGGACAACGTCCGGCCGATCCTGCGGCAGCGCAAACCCGACGACTGGCCGGCGGCAGCGCTGTGGTGCCGGGCGGCGCAAAAGGCCCGGCTGTTCTTCGCCAGCCCGTGGCCGGACGAAGTGATCGAGGAGTTCTTTGCCACGCCCGTGCGCGGCGCGGCCGAGTTGCAGCGGCTCATCGACGCGGCGGGGCGTGTGCTGGTGATTCAGGACGCGCACAAGACGATCGTCGACCCGCCGACGGACGACGACGGCGAGTGATCAAGCAGTAGGAATTTTGCCGCGGAGACGCAGAGTCGCGGAGAAAACCAAAACTTGAATTTGGTTTAGGAGTTACGCAGTTGGGACACTGGG
>JANXTD010000168.1 GCA_025352585.1 Fimbriiglobus sp. | reverse complement strand
CGCTCGACGAGTTCGCCGCCGCGCTGATCGCCATCGCCAACGAGGAGCCGGAGGTGCTCCGCGCCGCCCCGCTGACGACGGCCATTAGCCGGCCGGACGAGGTGAAAGCGGCCAAGGAGCCGGTGCTACGCTGGAGCGCGTGACCGGGGTGCCGGCCCGGAGCGTGCGCGACGAATGGCGGGTGGATTTGGCACGGCGGTTGCAAAAGCTTCGCCGTCACTCCAAACCGCACTGAGGACTTCCCGTGTTCCACAACGCCACTCAACGCGCCGGCCGAGTCAGCTATGGTATCATCGCCTGGCTGCTCGGCGCGCCGACGATTGTGATCATCATCGCCCTGTTCGTCGGCGGCATCTTTAAGTTCTAACGTCTCGACGGGACGAGGATGTCCGACCCGCTGACGCTGAAGTCCCTCCCCGCCCGGCTCGCCACTGGCGAAGCCTGGGACGGGTTGCGCGCCGCGCTCGACGCCGGCACCGCCGGGACGATCGACGGCGCGTGGGGTTCCTCGGCGGCGGTGGCCGTCGCCGCGCTGACGCTCAACGCCCCCGGCCCCGTCATCGTCGTCGTACCGAGTCCGGCGGAAGTGACGCCGTGGACCGGGGACTTGACGAGTTTCCTGGGGGCCGCGCCGCCGGTCTTCCCGGCCCATGACACCTGGCCGCCGTCGGTCACCCGCGGTCGCATCTCCGACGAAACCTCGGGCCGGCTGCGCGTCTTGCGGCTGCTCACCTCCGACGCCCCGCCCAAGCTCGTGCTGACTTCGATGGCCGCGGTGATCCAGCCGGTGCCGGCCCGCGAAGACCTCACGGCGTCGGGCAAAAGGCTGCGCGTCGGCGAGGCGCTCGATGTCGAAGACTTGTTACTCTGGCTGCACAATCACGGCTTCAAACGCTCGGAGGCGGTCGAGTACCCCGGCGAGTTCACCAAGCGCGGCGGCATCGTCGATCTCTTCCCCGCCGACGCCACCGACCCTGTAAGGCTCGAATTCTTCGGCGACGAACTCGAGTCGATCCGCACATTTGCCACGCACACCCAGCGCAGCCTGGCCCAAAAGTCTGAACTCGTCATCCTGCGGGCCGACCGGCACGCCCGCCCCGGCCAGTCGCCCGACCGCGGCTTCCTCACCGACTACCTGCCGCCCGGCTCCGTGATTGCGCTTTTAGAACCGGCGGAGTTGAAGGAGCAGGGCCGGCACTTCTTCGACCGCGTCAGCGACGCCACCGGCCTGTACACCGTTGACGGCACCTTCGCCAACCTCATGGCCCGGCCCACCGTTGTCGTCTCGGCGATGCCGCGACCGGGCGGCGAGGCGGTGGCCCACTTGCGCGTCGAATCGGTCGAGCGCTTCAGCGGCAACGTCGCGCGGGTCAAGGACGAACTCGACGCCATCGGCCGCACTGACCGCGTGCTCATCGCCTGCCAGACGGCCGCGGAACTGCACCGGCTGCAAGAGGTCTTGAAGGCGGGGCAACTCGCCGAGTCGAACCGGCTGTCGCTGGTGACCGGCCACGTCCGCCAGGGCTTCAGGCTCATCGGCAGTGACGACAGCGGCGGCATCGTCGTGCTCGGTTCGCACCAGATTTTCCACCGCGACTTGCTCCCGCCGGGGGCGCGCACCGACGCCGGCAAGGGCCGGGCGTCGCGCAGTGTCGAAGGCCGGGCGATCGACAGCTTCCTCGAACTCAACGACGGCGACTACGTCGTGCATGTGGCCCACGGCGTCGCCCGCTTCCGCGGCATGCGGATGCTCCCGCGCGCCTCGGTCGTCACCGGCCCGCTCCCCGCCGACGACGAGCCGGAACCCGCCACCAAGAAGGGGCGAAGCCCAAACAACAAACAACCAGTAACAACGGACATCCTTGAAGAAAACTTGATCCTCGAATTCCGCGATGTGGTGTGCCTGTACGTGCCCGCATCCAGAATCGACTTGGTGCAGCGCTACGTCGGCGGGTCGCAGGTGCAGCCGGAGTTGTCGAAGCTCGGCGGCACCGCGTGGCAGCGCAAGAAGGAGCGCGTCGGCGAGGCCCTGCGCGACATGGCCGCCGACATGATCCAGATTCAGGCGGTCCGCGCGACCCTGCCGGGATACTCGCTGCCGGCCGACAGCGACTGGCAGCGCGAGTTCGAGGACTCGTTCCCGTACCAGGAAACCCCCGACCAACTCAGCGCCATTGCCGAGATCAAGGCCGACCAGGAGAAGCCGAAGCCGATGGACCGGCTGCTGTGCGGCGACGTGGGCTACGGCAAGACCGAAGTCGCCGTGCGGGCGGCGTTCAAGGCGATCGACAACGGCAAGCAGGTGGCGATCCTCGTGCCCACGACGGTGCTGGCGGAGCAGCACTTCCGCACCTTCAGCCAGCGGCTCGCCGAGTACCCGTTCACCGTCGAAGTGCTCAGCCGCTTCCGCAGCGCAGGCCAGCAAAAGGCGATCTTGCAGCGGGCCGCGGAGGGCGGCGTCGATGTGCTCATCGGCACCCACCGAGTCGTCTCGAAGGACGTCAAGTTCAAGGACCTCGGCCTCGTCGTCATCGACGAGGAGCAGCGCTTCGGCGTCGAGCACAAGGAGCGGCTGAAGCTGCTGCGCACCAGCGTGGACGTGCTGACGATGACGGCGACGCCGATCCCGCGGACGCTGCACTCGGCGCTGCTGGGCATCCGCGAAATCTCGAACCTCGAGACCCCGCCGCCGGACCGGTTGCCGGTCGAGACCCGTATCATCCGCTGGGACAAGGAACTGATTCGGCACGCCATCAACCGGGAGTTCAACCGTGGCGGCCAGGTCTATTTCGTTCACAACCGCGTCCACGACATCAAAGACATCGCGGCCGAGTTGGCGTACATCGTCCCCGATGCCAAGATTGCGATTGCCCACGGGCAAATGACCGAGACCGAGTTGGAAAAGGCGATGGTCGCCTTCGTCAAGAAGGAGGCCGACATCCTGGTCGCCACGACGATCATCGAGAGCGGCCTCGACATCCCCAACGCCAACACCATGATCATCAACGAGGCCGACATCTACGGCCTCGCCGACCTGCACCAACTGCGCGGCCGCGTCGGCCGGACCAAGCTGCGGGCGTATGCTTACCTGATTGTGGACGCGCACAAAATGATCTCGCCGACGGCCCAGAAGCGGCTCAAGGCGATCGAGGAGTTCAGCGAGTTGGGCGCGGGCTTCAAGATCAGCATGCGCGACCTCGAGATTCGCGGGGCCGGCAACATTTTGGGGGCCGAGCAGTCGGGGCACATCGCCGCCATCGGCTACGAGATGTACTGCCAAATCCTCGAGAACGCCGTGCGGCAGTTGAAGCACCAGCCGCCCAAGGCCGCGATCGAGGTCAACGTCGATCTGCCCTGGCCGGCCTACTTGCCGCGCGACTACGTGCCGGGCCAGAAGCTGCGCATCGAGGTCTATCGACGCCTGGCGAGGTTGCGCGACCAGAAGAAGCTCGACGACTTCCGGGCCGAACTCGCCGACCGCTACGGCCCCCCGCCGGACGCCGCGGAGTGGCT
>JANXTD010000166.1 GCA_025352585.1 Fimbriiglobus sp. | reverse complement strand
CACGATGACGTAGCACTCGGGGTGGTTGTGGACGATGCCGTTGGCCATCTTCTGCAGCAGGACCGTCTTGCCGGTGCGCGGCGGGGCGACGATGAGGCCGCGCTGCCCCTTGCCGATGGGCGTGATGAGGTCGAGGATGCGCGTACACATCTCGCCGGGGTCGTGCGACAGGTTCAGCCGCTGCGTCGGGTGCTCGGGGGTGAGGTCGGCGAAGACCGGCTTCTTGGTCAGCAGTTCGGGGTCCTGGTAGTTGATCGCCTCGACGCGGAGCAGCGCGAAGTAGCGCTCGTTCTCCTTGGGCGGCCGCACTTGCCCGGCGACGACGGAGCCGGTGCGCAGGCCGAAGCGGCGGATTTGGCTCGGGCTGATGTAGATGTCGTCGGGGCAGGGCAGGTAGTTGTAATCCGGGCTGCGCAGGAATCCGAAGCCGTCGGGCAGCACTTCGAGCGTACCCTCTCCGAGCATCATGCCGGACTGCTTGACTCGCTCGTTGAGGATTCGGTAGACGAGGTCTTGCTTCTTGAGGCCGCTGAGTTCCTCGCGGCTGATGTCGCTGTCGAGCGCCGCGTCTTGAAGTTGCGTCAGCGTCATCTGCTGCAACTGCGTGATGTACGTGTTGCCGCGCTTGATCTCCTCGAAGCGCGAGTGGGTCTCGGCGTCGAAGCCGTGCTCGCCCGGATCGACGTTGGGGTGGAACTCCGTCGCCGCGACCGGCGCGGGCGTCTCGGCCGCCGGCTCGACGGCGGCCGGCGTGGCCTCCGGCTCGGGCTGTTCGACTTCGTCCACGGCGACGCCCTCCGGTGGCTCCGGCTCGTGCCGGGCACGCGGGGCGTGGCGCTCGGTCAGTTCCGTCTCGATGATGTCCGTCATCGTCGCCGTCCTTCCGTCCGTCTCGTCTCGATCCGTCGTCACCGTCGGGAATCTCAAGTCGGGGCGAGCAGCCGCCAGCGCCGCAACAGGGTGGCGACCGCCTCGCGCAGTTCAGCAGGGTCGCCGTCGTTGTCGAGGGTAGCGTCGGCCAGCCGGCGCTTCTCGGCCAGCGGCAGTTGGGCCGCCTCGCGCCGCGTCAACTCCTCGGCCGTCCAGCCACTGCGGGCGATCAACCGCTTCAAGCGCTCCTCACGCGGGGCGTCCACGAAGACGAGTTTCTTGCACACCTCGTTCCGGCCCGCCTCGACCAGTACCGCCGCGTCCAGCACGATGAAGCGCGCGGCCGGGTCGGCGTCGGCGAGCGCGAAGAGTTCGGCTTCGCGCCCGTGGATGCGCGGGAAGACGGCCGCCTCAAGCACCTTGCGCTCGGCCGGGTCGGCGAAGACGATCGCCCCGACGGCGCGGCGGTTGATCGTGCCGTCCGGGTGCAGCACGCCCGGCCCCCAGCGCTCGACGAGTTGCTCGCGCACGGCCGGCTCGTCGAGGACTTCGTGGCCGATCTTGTCGGCGTCTACCACGAAGCCGCCCAGCGACCCCATGAGCGCCGCGACGGTCGATTTGCCCGCGCCGATGGCCCCGATCAGGCCGATCACAGACTTCTGCGGCCTCACGACAGCTCCTCCGCGTCGAGCCAGTTGGGGCCAACGCTCACGTCCACTTGCAGCGGCACGCTCAGCGTCATCGCGCCGACCATCTCTTCCCGCACGGCGGCGGCCAACTTGGTCACGTCCGCCGGGGCGACCTCGAAGACCAGTTCGTCGTGGACACTGAGCAGCATGTTCGCCCGCAGTCTCTCTTTCTTGACGCGCCGGAACACCGCCAGCATCGCCAGCTTCATCAGGTCGGCCGCGGAGCCTTGAATCTCCATGTTGATGGCCTCGCGCTCGGCCTGGCTGCGGTTCTGGTAGCTCGAATTGGGCCGAATCCCGGACGGGTCGAACCGGCGGCGTCGGCCCAACAGCGTGCCGACGTACTCGTTGGCGCGGGCGTCCCGCAACAGGTTATCCTGGTAGCGCATGACCGTCGGGTAGCGCTCGAAGAAGCCGTCGATAAACGCCTCGGCGTCTTTGCGCGGCACGCTCAGCCGCGTGGCGAGGCCCGACGGACTCATGCCGTAGAGGACGCCGAAGTTCACCGTCTTGGCGATGCGGCGCTGCGCCGAAGTCACGTCGGCCTCGGGCACCTTGAAGATCTCCGCGGCGACGCTGGTATGGACGTCGCGGTTGGCCGCGAAGGCCGCGCGTAAGTTGTCGTCGCCGCAGAAGTGGGCGAGCAGCCGCAACTCGACCTGCGAGTAGTCGGCGGTCAGGAGTTGCATGCCGTCGGCGGGGATGAACGCCTGGCGAATTTGTTGGCCCATCTCGGTGCGCGACGGGATGTTCTGCAAGTTGGGGTCGCTCGAACTCAACCGGCCGGTCGCGGCGACGGTCTGGTTGAACGACGTGTGGACGCGGCCGGTGCGCGGGTTCACCAGCGCCGGCAGGGCGTCCACGTAGGTGCCCTTGAGCTTGGCGATTTGCCGGTGGCCGATGATCCGGCGCGGCAGTTCGTGGCCCAGCGCAGCCAGCTTTTCGAGGCTCTCCTGGTCGGTACTCGGCTCGCCGGTCGTGCCGGTCTTCTTCTGCACCGGCAGTTTCATCTCGTCGAAGAGGATTTCGCGGAGTTGCTTCGGCGAGCCGATGTTGAACGGCTTGCCGGCCAGGGCGTGGATGTCGGCCTCCATCGTGACGAGGTCGGCCTCCATCTGGACGCTCATCGCCGCCAGCACCGGCAGGTTCAGCCGGACGCCGTGGAACTCCATCTCGGCGAGGACTTCGATCAGCGGGATTTCGAGCGTGTTGTACAGCGACACCATGCCGGTCGTGACCAACTCCGGCTCGAGCAGGGCCGTCAGCCGGCAAGCGACATCGGCGTCCTCGCAGGCGTAGGTCGAGACTTGCGCGACCGGCACCTGGTCCATCGTGAGCTGGTTCTTGCCCTTGCCGATCAACTCCTTGATCGAGATATTTTCGTGCTGCAAGTAGCGGCGCGACAGCTCGTCGAGGCCGTGCGACCGCTCGCCGGCGTGAAGTAAATAATCGGCGATCATCGAGTCGCCGGAGACGCCGCGGATGTTCACGCCCTGGCAACGCAGCACGAGTTGATCGTACTTGATGTTCTGGTTGACCTTCGAGATCGCCGGGTCTTCAAAGACGTACTTCAAGGCCGCAAGCGTCGAGGGGCCGTCGAGGATCGTGCTGCCGTGCGGCCCCATGACGGGCAGGTAGAACGCCTCGGCTGGGTTCCAGGCGAAGGCGTAGCCGACGATGTCGGCCCGCATCGGATCGACACTGGTGGTTTCGAGGTCGAAGGTGACGCGGGCCTGTTGGTGGAGTTGCCGCAGGAAGTCGTCGAACTTCGCCGGCGTATCGACGGTGGAGTACGCCACGTCCCAGGCGGCGGCCGGGGCGTTGGCCCCGAAGGCGAAGTCGAGGTCGCCGTTGCTGCTGGCGTCGATCGTGTCGAACAGCGACGGCTTGTCCGGCTTCGGCAGCTTCGGCGTCTTGCCGCGCGGGGCCGGGCGATCGGCGGTCACGGCGGTCGTCAGGTTCTCGCCGATGCTCGTCAGGATCGCGCCGTTCTTGGCGCTGCCGCTCTTGGTGAGCGTCGCGCGGACCTTGTTGGCGAAGCCGCGGAAGCCGAACTCGGTGAAGAGTTCGAGCAGCCGCTGGCCGTCCCAGTCGCGCCGCTTCCAACTGTCCCACTCGAGCGGCATCGGCACGCGGTCGTCGAGCCGCACCAGCTTGCGACTGAGCATCAGCGAGCCGTCGGCGACCGACTTCTTCAGCGCGTCGCGCAGCTTCGGCCCGCCCACGTCGTCGGCATGGGCGATCAGGTTTTCCAGCGTGCCGTAGAGTTGCAGCCACTTGGCCGCCGTCTTCGGCCCGCAGCCGGGGACGCCGGGGACGTTATCGACAGAGTCGCCGACGAGCGCCTGGAAGTCGACGACCTGCTTCGGCTCGACGCCCCAGTCGAGCTTCAGCCCCGCCGCGTCGAGGGTCTCGCCCTTGCGCAGGTTCATGATCTTGACGCGGTCGGTGAGCAGTTGCCGGCAGTCCTTGTCGCTGGTGCAGAGGTGGACCATCAGCCCGCGCGCGGCCCCCTCGCTGGCGAGCGTCGCCATGAGGTCGTCGGCCTCGAACCCGGCGACGCTGAGCACCGGGATGTGCATCGCGTCCAACACCTGCGCGATCATCGGCTCTTGGACGATCAAGTCGCCCGGCGGCGGCGGCCGGTGCGCCTTGTACTCGCCGTACAGCTCCTCGCGGAACGTCGGCTCCTTGCGGTCGAACGCCGCGACGAGGTAGTCCGCCCCGTGGTCGTAGAGGTTCATGATCGCGCGGGTGACGCCGAACACCGCGTTCGTGGGCCGGCCGTCGGGGGCGGACATCGGGCCGATGCCGTGGAACATCTGGAAAATCATGCCGTGCGAGTCGAGCACGTACAGCGCGTCGGTGCAGGCCGACGTGGGCAACGGCGCGGACTTGACGGGCACGGTAGCAGGGGCGGGAGTGGCGACGGGGTCCACGGCGGCGTCCGAAGGTGGGGCGGTGACGGGGCACAGGGGCGAGGTCGAGCGTCGTCGGCTGGAGGGTTCACGCCGGGCGGTGGGGAAGGCAGCCCGACGTGCGTGAGATAATGGTGTGGTCAATG
>JANXTD010000154.1 GCA_025352585.1 Fimbriiglobus sp. | reverse complement strand
CCGGTCGCGGAGGTCAGCCAGGTCACCGGGTCGCAGATCGCCCGCGACCTGGGACAGATGGAGCGTACCCACAAGGAGTTGCGGGCCATCCCGATCCGCGACATCCTCGAAATCTACCGTCAGGCGGCCGACCACTTCGTCAACGCGACGCTGCCGTGCGGCGACGCCGAACTGAGCTTCGACGACTACGTCCGCAACCTGTCGGCGACGACCGGCTCGCCGATGGTCTTCTGCCGCCGCAACGCGCTCAAGGTCCACTACGTCCTCGAAAACATCGAAGTCGTATTGGGCGGCCTGACCCGCGGGCTGGACCTCAGCATGCTCGACAGCGGCTACGCGACGACCAACGGCCGGATGCAGGCGTTCTACCCGACGACCGACGTGTTCGGGGCGGTGCTGCCGTCGAACTCGCCGGGGGTCCACTCGCTGTGGGTGCCGACGATCGCCTTCAAGATGCCGCTGCTGCTCAAGCCGGGCCGCGAGGAGCCGTGGACGCCGATGCGGGTGCTGCAAGCGTTCATCAAGGCGGGGCTGCCGGCGAAGTTCCTCGGCTTCCTGCCGACCGACCACGCCGGGGCCGCCGACATCCTGCGGCTGTGCGGCCGCAGCATGGCCTTCGGCGACGACAAGACGATGGCCCCGTACAAGAACGACCACCGCGTCGAGATCCACGGCACCGGCTACAGCAAGTTCATTTTCGGCGACGACCAGGCCGACAACTTCGAGCAGTACCTCGACGTGATCGTCGAGGGGATCGCCGGCAACGGCGGCCGAGCCTGCGTCAACGCCTCGGGCGTCTGGACGCCGCGCAACGGCAAGGCGATTGCCGAGGCGATCGCGAAGCGGCTCGCCGGGGCCAAGCCGCGGCCGTGGGACAGCCCCGACTGCGAGATCGCCGGCTTCGCCAAGCCCGAAGTCGCCGACGCCATCGACGGCATGGTCACCAAGGCGCTCGAGACCCCCGGCGCGGTCGATGTCACCGAGCAGGTGCGGGGCACGCCGCGGCTGGTCAAGGAGGGGCGTATTGCGTACCTGTTGCCGACGGTCGTGCTGTGCGACACGCCGGAGCACCCGCTGGCGAACAAGGAGTTTTTGTTCCCCTACGCCGCGGTCGTAGAATGCCCGCAGGCCGACGTGCTGAAGCGCATCGGCTACACCCTGGCGGCGACGGTGCTGAGCGAGGACGGGCAGTTCCTGGCCGACGCGATGGCCTGCCCGAACATCGAGCGCCTGAACTTGGGGGCGCTCCCGACCAACCGACTGACGTGGGACCAGCCGCATGAAGGGAACCTCTTCACCCACCTCTACCGGCAGCGTGCCCTCAACATCGCCCCCACCAGCCACGCCGCACCCCAGCAGCCCGCCGTCGCCAGCGTCGGGGCCGGCGTCCCCGCCGTTTGACTACGAGCCGCTCGGCCGTGTTGTGTTCGCGCCGGGGGCACTGCACCGCCTCGGCGAGTTGACCCGCGGCCTCGGGGCGACGCGGGTTTTGCTCGTGACCGACCCCGGCCTCGCGACCGTCGGCCACCCCCAGCGGGCGGCCGCGTCGCTGAGCGAAGCGGGCTTGCAAGTCTTCACCTTCGACGGCGTCCAGGAGAACCCCACCGAGCGCCACGTCGGCAACGGCGTCGCGTTTGCCCGGTCGCACGGCGTTGATGCAATCGTGGCCGTGGGTGGGGGCAGTTCGATGGACTGCGCGAAGGGCGTCAACTTCCTTTTGACCAACGGCGGCCGCATGGCCGACTACAAGGGCCACGGCAAGGCGACCAAGCCGATGTTGCCGAGCGTCGGCGTGCCGACGACCTCCGGCACCGGCAGCGAAGCCCAAAGTTACGCGCTGATCACCGACGAGTCGTCGCACCTGAAGATGGCGTGCGGTGACAAGAAGGCGGCGTTCCGCGTCGCCATCCTCGACCCCGAGTTGACCCTGTCGCAGCCGCGCATGGTGACGGCCGTGACCGGCATCGACGCCGTGGCGCACGCGCTGGAGGCGTTCGTCTGCACCCGCCGCAACGCGATCTCGGTGGCCGCGGCGTCGGCGGCGTGGCGGCACCTGGCGACCAACTTCGAGGCGGTCTTGCAGACGCCCGGCGACCTGGCGGCGCGCTCGGCCATGCAGATCGGTGCCCACCTCGCCGGCACCGCCATCGAGAACGCGATGCTCGGGGCGACCCACAGTTGCGCTAACCCGCTGACGGCCCACTACGGCCTGACCCACGGCGTCGCCATCGGCGTGATGTTGCCGCACGTCGTCCGCTACAACGCCGTGACCGTCTCGCACCTGTACGCCGAACTGCTGCCCGGTTTTGAGAACCCTGGTGAGGAGTTGGCGCGGCGGGTAACGGCGATGACCGTGGCCGCGGGGCTGCCGACGCGCTTGCGGGACTGCGGCGTCAGCGAGAGCATCTTGCCGCTGCTCGCCGAGGAAGCCAACCAGCAGTGGACGGCGCGGTTTAACCCGCGGCCGGTCACCGACGCCGACTTGCTGTCGATCTACCAGGCCGCCTACTGAGAGACGCCATGAAGCACTACGCCGCCGGGGTTTTGCTCCTGACGCTCGCCGCATCGGTGGCGGGGGCCGCAGACTGGCCGCTGGCCCGCGGCGACGCCCAGATGCGCGGCGTCGGGGTGGCGACCCTGCCGGACCAGCTCGCCGAAGTCTGGGCGTTCAAGTGCGGCGACGCCATCGAGACGACGCCGCTCGTCGTCGGCAACGTCGTCTACGTCGCCTGCCTCGACAAGCACCTGTACGCGATCGACTTGAAGTCCGGCCAGCAAGTCTGGAAGCGGAAACTCGGCTCGTTCAAGGCGTCGCCGGGCTACGACGGCGGCCGCGTCTACGTCGGCGACCTCGAAGGCAAGTTCTACGCCGTCGATGCCGCCAAGGGCGAGTTGCTCTGGACCTTCGAGACCCAGGGCGAGATCCATGCCGCGCCCAATTTCGTCGGCAGTGACGTGCTCATCGGCTCGCACGACTCGACGCTGTACCGCCTCACCCGAGACGGCAAGAAGGTCTGGGAGTACAAGATCGACGGCCCCATCAACGCCGCGGCCGCGACCGCCGGCGACCGCACCTTCGTGGCCGGCTGTGACAGCCTGTTGCACGTCGTTGATGTGGCGACCGGCAAGCCGCTCGGCACGGTCGATCTCGGCGGCCAGGCGGCGGCGACCGGGGCGGTCGAGGGGGACAACGTCTACGTCGGCACCATGACGAATCAGGTGCTGGCGGTGAACTGGAAGTCGCTCAAGAAGAGTTGGGAGTTCGAGGCCAAGCGCCGCCAGCAGCCGTTTTACTCGTCCGCGGCGGTCACCAAAGACCTCGTGGTCATCGGCGGGCGCGACAAGCGGGTCTACGCCCTCGACCGCGCGACCGGTCAGGAGAAGTGGAGCTTCGTGACCGAGGGCAACGTCGATGCGTCGCCGGTGGTCGTCGGCAACCGCGTCTATGTGGGCTGCCTGTCGAACACCGGCGAGTTCTACGCCCTCAACCTCGCCACGGGCAAGCTCGCCCAGGCGATCACGCTCGACAGCGCCGTCGGCGGCACGGTCGGCGTCGGCCCGGACTGCGTCCTGGTGGGAACGGACAAGGGCACGCTCTACAAGCTCGGCGCGAAGTGACCCGGTCACGGGGCGTCGGCCGCGTCGGCCTCGCGCGCCTTCTCGATCTCGGCGACCAGTTCCGTCACCGGCGTCGCCTGGGCCAAGTCGTTCGACTCCTGATCGGCCGCGGCACTCTCGAGTTTGAAGTGTCGGCAGACGAGGTGGAGCATCTGCATCGTCTTGGTCACCTCCTGTTCGGTCAGCAAACAGACCTGCAGGGTCAAGTGGCCCCACTGCTCTTGCCGCCTCGATTGCACGTTCTGGTTGATCAGGACGAACGTCGTCAGGAAGATGAATTCGACGCCGACGACGAAGCCGAGGAAGGGGAACGGGTACGGGTCGAACGCCGGCACGCCGGGGACAACGTGGACGTTAGACGCAATCCAGGCAGTAAACGCCACGACGTGGGCGGCGACGAAGCCCAGACTGCCGAAGAACCGCGCCACCCGGTCGCTGACCCGCTCGGCCCGCGACCGCCGGCCATGCAACTGCTGTTCGAGTTGGGCGATGGCCTCGACGTTCTTGCGGGCCGTCGGATTTAACGGGGCGGACGACACGGCGGCAAACTCCTGACTCCGCGGGCGGACCGGCACACCAGTTTACGCGTCACCCGGCGGCAGTCGCGCGCCATTCCGGTCAGGTCGCGCGGGTCAGGGCGTGGAGGCCGACGGCCCCGCTGCCGTGGTTCACGCGGTTGCGGCCGGCCTGTTTCGAGCGGTATAACGCTTCGTCGGCCTCGCGGACCATCTCCGCGACGTCCGCCGTTTCGGGTGTCAAAGTACTCACGCCGACGCTCACGGTGATCGGCCGCGACTGCCATTTCGCCTCGGCGACCGCCTGACGACACCGCTCGGCCATGACCATCGCCCCGGCGTAGTCGGTGTCGGGGAGCACCAGCACGAACTCCTCGCCGCCGTAGCGGGCGACGGTGTCGGTGGAGCGAGCCGCGCCGGCGACGGTCGCCGCCACGGCCTTCAGCACTTCGTCGCCGGCCGGGTGGCCGAAAGTGTCGTTAAACGCCTTGAAGTGATCGACATCGAGGAGGACGACCGACAAAGCCTGGCCGTGCCGGGTCGCCCGCTCGTAGCTCTCGGCGAGCCGGGCGTCGAAGGCCGCGCGGTTCTTGACCCCCGTCAGCCCGTCGGTGACCGCGAGTTGCCGCAACTGCTCGTTCGCGCGTTCGAGTCGGAGTTGGTACAAGTGCAAGCGTTCCTCGATACGCATCGCTTCGCTCACGTCGCGGAAGACGATGTCGATGACCTGCCGGCCGCTTTGGTGCAACAGGCTCGCGCTCAGCTCGAGGTCCAGCGTCGTGCCGTCGCGGTGCCGGTAGCGCCGCCGGCCCACGGAGTACCGGCCCAACAGGCGGACCCTCTCGCAGTTGGCGCCGAGGCTCGCCCGGTCGTGGGTGCAGAGGTCGTAGAGGGTCCGCGTGGCGAGTTCCGCGGCGGCGTAGCCGAAGAGCCGGCAGGCCGCGAAGTTCGACTCGAGGACCGCCTTGCTCACGGCGTCGATCAGCAGCACCCCCTCGGCCAACCCGTTCACGACGGTGCGGAACTTCTCCTCGCTGGCCCGGACGGCCTCCTCGGCGCGCCGCTCCGCGGTGCGATCGACCGCCATGCCGGCCAGGAAGTGTTGCCCCGTGGCGTCGGTGAACGGGAACTTGAAGACGTGCCAGTGGGACGACTCCCCGTCGGGAGTCGGCACGGTCTCGTAAAGGGAGTGGGTTTCGCCGGAAGCCAGGATGTCGAGGTCGGTCTGACGCAACGCCCCGCCGACTTCCGGCCCCCAAAGTTCCACGTCGGTTTTGCCCAGCCAAGCCTCCGCAGGCATCCCGAAGCGGCGGGTCAGGGTCTCGTTGACGTAGACGAAGCGGCCGCCGTCGTCTTTCATGAACGCGACGGCGGGGCTGTTGTCCATGAACGCCCGGAAGCGCTCCTGCTCCGTGACGAGCCGCGCCTGGGCCTGCTCCAGTTCCGCGACCCGACGCCGCGTCTGGAGGAGGACGACGACCTGCCCGGCGAGGGTCTCCAAGGCGTCGCGCTGAACCGCCGTGAGTTCCCGCGGCACCCGGTCGATCACGCAGAGCGTGCCGAGCGCGAAGCCGCCCGGGTCGGTCAGCGGCACGCCGGCGTAGAAGCGGATGCCCGGCCCGCCGGTCACCAACGGGTTGTCGCGGAACCGAGCGTCTTCGAGCGCGTCCGGAATCTCAGTCAGGCCGGGGGAAGCGAGGGCGTGGTCGCAAAACGACGAGGCCCGCGGCGTCTCCGTGGCCTCCAGGCCGACGCGGGCCTTGAACCACTGCCGGTCGCGATCGACCAGCGACACCAGCGCGATGGGGGTGCCGCAGATCACCGACGCGAGCCGGGCGATTCCGTCGTACTGGGCCTCGGGCGAGGTGTCCAGGACGCCACAGGAGTGCACCGCGAGCAACCGGGCGGCTTCATCGGGGTGCGGGGTCATCGCCATCGCCATCCTTCGATCAGAATCGATCGCGTGGACTGTACTGCTGTTGGTGCTTAAGCTTAGGACTGCGAAGCGGCCGATCAATTCCGGCCGCAACCGAATTTCGCGACAAACTGCGCAAGTCCCAGACCCTTCGCGCGGTATCCCCTCGATTGAAGCGAAGTCTCAGGTCGCGGCGGCGACCGACCCTTAGAATACGCTCGAAGTCCGTAAGTCTGCACCGAGAAGGGGGACGCGATGACCGTCGCTATCGACCAAGAGAAGACCGGGCTGGGCAACTACTTCATCGTCAGCATGTCAGTCCAGCAAATTGTCCCTAACCCTTTGCCCGTAACGGTTTACACATTCGCATCAGTGGCATAGCTGGCACCGAAAGCACCGAATTCCGTGCCTTCCAGTGCCAGTTCCGTGCCAACACCTGGCACGTTTGGCTCCCGGCTCCGGATCAGTTTTTGCCCTGCCGGTTGGCTCGAACAGGTCCGTATCCGTAACTGGCGACGATCCGGCTCTAGTCTCGCGCGCACCCTATCCTCAGTGCAATGACTGCTGTCCCCGACGAGTATTCGGTCCGTATGACGCGACACGCCGACAAGGCGGCCCTGCGGGAGTCGCATCTTGGGCTAGCGGCTGAGCGTTTACTTCTTAGCAGCGGTCGAGTGAGGAATTATGAGGTCCGCGGGTGCCGCGCGGTGGAGTCGCGCACCGCCTTCCTGCCGGGGAACCCGTGCCGTCGCACGCCGACTCGCCGCGCCGATACTCTCGCCCGGCTCGGTGCTCGCGGGGGTAACGGAAGTCTTAGTGACTGTCCCATAAGCCCGGATTTGCCGTGTAAAATCACTGCGAAACAAGGCGTTTACGGGGCTTATGGGACAGACTCTTAGTGAAGATGCCGGCCTGCGGGTGCTCGCCGTCG
>JANXTD010000150.1 GCA_025352585.1 Fimbriiglobus sp. | reverse complement strand
GATGCGCGGGAATAACGCTTACGCACTCGAAGACACCTACGACGGCGAGCCGCAGTCGGCCGCCAACTCCCCGGCGATGGCGCGGGCGGCGTTCATCAAGCGGACCTACGCGCACGTCCTCGGCGCGGTCCTGGCCTTCGTGGCCCTCGAAGCCGTGATCTTCAAGACCGGCATGGCCGAGTCGATCCTGCGGACGGTCTTCGGCGGCGGCGGCAAGTTCGCCTGGATCGCCCTGATGGTCGCCTTCGTCGGGGCCGGCTACGTCGCCCAGATGATGGCCCAGGCCGCCTCGAAGCCGCTGCAGTACGCCGGGCTGGGGCTGTACATCGCCGTCGAGGCGCTGATCTTCCTGCCGATTCTGTGGAAAGCCGACCAGATGACCGGGCAGCCGGTCGTCGCCCAGGCCGGCCTCATCACGCTGCTGGTGTTTGGCGGGCTGACGACGTTCGTGTTCGTCTCGGGCAAGGACTTCAGCTTCCTCGGGCCGATGCTCACCGTGCTGTCGCTCGCCGCGCTCGGCCTGGTGATCGCCAGCGTGGCGATCGGCTTCTCGCTCGGCCTGGTGTTCTCGGTGGCGATGGTCGTGCTGGCGGCCGGCATGATCATCTACGACACCTCGAACGTCATGCGCAACTACGGCACCGACCAGCACGTCGGGGCCGCGCTGTCGCTGTTCGCCTCGCTGGCCACGATGTTCTTCTACATCCTGCGGATCGTCATGGCGACCAGCAGCAGCGACGACTGACCGGTGGGTAGAGTCGTCGAGGAATAGCATTCGACCCGGCTCAGGTGAGCCGGGTTTTTTCGTTTCGCCGCCCGCAACTTCGGCTTGCGGCGCGGTTCCGCGCCGCGTTACACTCACGCCCCGCGGGACACGGACGCCCCGCCGCCGGCCGACTTCAGGGACGTTTCGTGGCCGACAAGTTGACACCGCTGATCCTCGACGCCTTGACCCTCGCCGCAGCCGAGCCGGCCGGGGTGCCGCTCTACGCGGGCAAAGTCGAAGCCGGGCTGTTCCCCGCCGCAACCGCCGGCAAGTCGGCCGCGCGAAAGGCCCTCGACGACGGGCTGATCCGCGTCGTCCGGCACGACGGCAGCCCGCCGCGGGAGTTGCTGGCCGCGACCGACAAGGGCCTGCGACTGCTCACGGAGACGGTCAGCCCCAAGAAGGTGCTCGAAGACTTCGTCCGCATCCTCGAAGCCCGCGCCGGCGAGGTGACGCGGCTCGTCGCCCAGACGCAGCGGCTCGCCGACACCCTCGGCGGGATGAAAGCGGCGGTCGAGTTACTCGCGCCGCGCTTCGACGCCCCCGCCCATGATCTCGAGCCGGACGCCGGCCCCCTACGGAACGGATCGACGATGAACGCTGTCACGAGTCGCCTGAACGGGTCGGTGGCCGTCGCGGAGCCGGCGACGGAGGTCGATGACCTCGGCGGGGCGATCCTGGCCCGGCTCTCCGACTGGTCGTCGTCCGCGGCGGTCGGCCAGGACTGCCCGCTGCCGGAGCTGTTCCGCTCGCTGTCGTTGCGGGCCGTCCCGCCCAGTCTGGGGACGTTCCACGACTGCATCCGCCGTCTGCACACGGACCACCGCGTCTACCTGCACCCGTGGACAGGCCCACTCTACGCCCTGCCGGAGCCGGCGACGGCCCTGCTAGTGGGGCACAACATCGCGTACTACGCCTCTTTGAGAAGTGGACAGTGAAAAGTGGTCAGTGGTCAGCAATCAGCCGACCGACCGCCTCGATCTTTTTCAAAGGTGGCCAGCAACTACCCGCCCAATCGGCCCGCCCACGCTGAGTGCATTTGCTTGCTGACCACTGACCACTAACCACTGACCACTGACCACTACGGGATACCCATGAACCTGATCGCCATCTCCGCCGACGCCCCGCACGCCCCGAGTGCCCGCGTGCGCGACAGCCTCAAGCGCGCCGGCAACCCCTTCCGCAACTACTTCGCCCGCAACCCGGACGACGACATCTGCACGCGCTACCACGTGCCCGAACTCTACGCCGCCGAGCGCGACCTGCTCCACGCCATCATCGACCTGTACCGCTACGACCCCATGACCCACAGCGAAGTCGTGCCGATCCTCGGCAACAAGGGGGCCGGCAAGACGCACCTGCTGCACAGCATCAAGCACGGCAGCGGCGGCGCGTGGCAACTCCTCGTCACGCCGGGGGTCTACCAGAAGGAGTCCGACTTCCTCGAATACTTGCTCTTCCAGATCCTCGACACGCTGTTGGGCGGCGGGAAGCAGAAGAGCGTGCGGCCGATGGACGTGGTCGGGCAACTGCTGGTGCGCACGCACCTCGCCGCGGCTTTGCAGGCGCTGACGCCCGACGAGAAGGTCGAGCTGTTCCCGCCGCCGGGCATCGGCAAGTGGGCGCGACGGCTGGGCCTCGGGGCGACGCAAGCCAACGAGCGCGCCGACTGGCTGGCCGAGCAACTGCTGGGCAAGGCCGAGTTCGCCCGCGCCCCGATGCCACTCACGCAGGCCCTGCACGAAGCCGGGTTGCCGGCCGAGCGCGCGATGGAGATTCTGCTCAACCACGCCAAGAAGAGCGCGAGCCGCAACACCGCCGGGATCATGCGCCAGGCGATCATCGCCGGCTTCGGCCGGGCCACGCTGATGAAGGACGAGGCCGAGTTGGCCAACTTCCTCACCTACGGCTTCGCGGAACTCGAGTTCGGCGTGCGGCCGACGCGGCAAGACCTCGTCTTGGCGCTGTTCAAGGTGATGATGGACCTGTTCCGCGGGCTGAAAATCCCCGTCGTCGTCGCGTTTGACCAGTTGGAAGACCTGCTGCTAGCCCGCCGCTCCGACGACGGCCACAAGATCGCCGAGGCCTTCTTCGCCGGCATCGTCCAGGTCATGCACCAGATCGACGGCCTGTGCTTCTTGATCTTCGCCGAGCGCGGCCTGTGGAACCGCTTCGTGCCCAGCCTCGACGGCTACATCCAGGACCGGCTCAACAACCCCGTCCACGTCCCCAAATTGGGCACGGTGAAGGCGATTCGCCTCGAAGCCCCGGCCGCCCCGCTGGTCCGCCGCGTCGTCGAGGCCCGCCTGCGGCCGGTGCTCGACGAGGTGCCCGACGGCGCGACGCTGCCCGACGTCTACCCGTTCAGCGACGACCAGATCGAGCGCATCGCGAAGTCCGAGCCGACGCTGCGCGACATGCTGCAACAGTTCCGCCACCTCTTCGACCACGTCGTCTACGACGCGGCCGAGTCGCACCAGGCCGTCGTGCCGCGGCCGAACTCCGTGAACCCCGTGGACGCCGACGAGTCCCACGCGGTCGAGCCGGCCCACAGCGGCAACCGCATCGCCCAGGTGAGTTCGTACCCGTTCCCCGACTCGATCACGCCGGCCGACAAGCAGAACCGCCTCGACGCGCTCTTGGGCAAGGACGCGGTGATCCTCGACGCCGGCAACGTGACGTTCAAGAATGTGAGCATCGTCGAGTCGCCGCCGGCGCTGATGGTGCCGGGGGCGCTGGCCGGGGCGCTGCTGACGCCGACGGCGCTCGCGGAGCTGTGGGACCAGGAGGTCCGCAGCGCCCGCCGCAAGCTCGAACCCGACGGGGCACTCACCGGGGCGACGCGCGAACTGCAAGCCGCCCTGGGCACGTTCCTGAGCACCTGCCACGAGCACGGCGTGAAGGTCGGCGCGTGGCGGCTGCAACACGTCGTGCCCGAGTGGCCCTTCGGCGACCACCCGACCTACGGGGCGGTGACGCTCGCGCACTGGGCCTGCAAGGACGGCCAGCCGTGGCGCGTGGCCATCGGCCTGTTTTTGGCGAAAGGGCCGGGCAAGCCGAAGGACCTCGAGATCAAGTTGGGCGTGATGGACACCCAGCCGCAAGTCGTCGATCACCTGATCCTGTTGCGCCCCGAGGACGACTTGACGCTGACCGGCAAGAGCAAGACGCTGTGGTCCGACGCCGAGCGCCGCGGCCAGCACGCCCGGCTCGAAGCGGTGTCACTCGACAGTTACGCGACGATCTACGCCTTCCCGCGCTGGCTCAACGCCGTGCGCGAGTCGCTGCCGGAGGGCACGCCGTTGCCGAACCTGGCCGACCTGATGCAGGAGAAGGCCGAGCGGCTGCTGGAGCAAGTCTGCATGCCGGTGACGCAGTAACGAGATTCGCCGCGCCAGCAGCGTCGGTGCCTGGAGTCCTTCGCTTGAGGAACTCCGGGCACCGACGCTGTCCCCTTCGGGAAAATCCCCGCGAAAATGTGAAGCATTCGCCGACGCCCACGCCCTAACAGGGCATGGCACGCGACCCCCTGTCGAGATTCTTCGCCCGCCTGCGTCCGCCGCCCGGCCTCGGCGGCGACGGCGCGACCGACGCCGAGTTGCTGAGCCGCTGGGCCGACGCCCGCGACCCGGCCGCGCTGGAGCTGCTCGTCTGGCGGCACGGCGCGCTCGTGTTGGGCACCTGCCGGCGGGTCTGCCGGCGTGAGGCCGACGCCGCGGACGCCTTCCAGGCGACCTTCCTGATGCTCGCCCGATCCGCCGGCGACGTGCGGTCGTCGCTGCCCGGCTGGCTGCACCGCGCCGCCCGCCGCGCGGCCCTGCGGGCGAGTCGCCGCCGGCGCGAAGTGCTCCTGAACGCCGACGTGCCGGCGACGGCCAGCGTCACCCCGGACGCCGACGAACTCGCGCAACTCGACGCGGCCGTGAACGGGCTGGGGAGCGGCACCGCCGGGTCATCGTGCTCTGCTACCTGCAAGGCCACACGGCCGAGGCCGCGGCCGCCGCCCTGGGCGTGCCCGTCGGCACCGTCCACTCGCGCCTCTCGACCGCCCGCAGCCGCCTGGCCGCGAACCTGACCGCCCGCGGCGTCGCCCTCCCGGCCGCGCTGACCCTGACCCCCCTGACCTTCGACCGCGTCTCCGCCTGCGTGGCGGCGACGCTCGACCCCCCCGCGGCGGCACCCGCAGCCGCTATCGCCCACGGAGTCCTCGCCATGATCCGCCTCAAGACCGCCGCGCTCGCCCTGGCCCTCGTCGGCGTGGCCGCGACCGGGACCGGCGTTTCCCTCACGCTGCACGCCGGCGGCCCGCCGCCGCCGGCAGCCCCGGTGCCTGAGAAAGCCGTGCCAGTACCGCAAGTGCCACCGGAGCCGGCCTGGATGACCGCGTTCCGCAAGGAGTACGCGTTGAAGGAGGGCGAGTACGTCAAGCGGGTCGGCCCTCCGTACAGCGAGGAGCGCAAGGAGTACATGTACCGCGCGTGGTACAAGGCCAAGCAGACGCCCGAGAAGGAAGCCGAGGCGCGGGAACACCTGGACGGGAGCAAGCTGTTCCTGGCCCTCTTCCTCGACGACGACGGCCGCCAACTCACGCGGCGAACCACGTTATCCTCGTCCGCGTACGTCCGCGTCCCGGAGCTTAAGCAGGCCGGGAAGATGCTCAACGTGTGGGACGCGGTGACGTACATCACCGGCCGGGAATCCCCGGATGTCGTGATCGACCCCGAGTCGATCGACCACCCGCTCCTCTCGGTCAAGGAGACGATTGTGGACAGCGTCCAGCTCCGCGGGAGTCCGTCGCTCACGGGGGACTTCGTCACCCGCAAGGACGCCCCGCTCGCCAAGCTGGTCCCGCAACTCGAGAAGATTCTGCGCGAGGAGTGCGAACTGGATGTCCGGCTGACGCTCAAAGTCGAGGAACACCCGGTGTTCGTGGTCAGCGGGGTGTTCAAGCCGAACCCGCCCGCCTGGCGGCCGAAGGGCGAGTTGAACGTGTACGCATCGGAGGAGGGGTTGAACAAGGAGTACGACCACTTCGCCCCGAACGGGGCCGACCAGAAGGAGAAGTTTGCCACGGTGAAGTCGAGCCAGTCGTCCGGGACGCCGGCCGAGTTCGTCCGCTCCGTCGGTTCGCGGCTCCAGGTGCGGATGGTGTGGGACACGCCGCTACCCTCGAAGCCCAGGGTGTCGTGGATCGAACACGCCCTCCGCGACCCGACGCCGGAGCAGGCGGCCGACGACCGCGACCCGGAGAAGGTGCTGGCGAACGTCTCGGCGCAGACGGGACTCGTGTTCAAGAAGAAGGTGCGGATGGTCGAAGTGCTGTACCTCAGCGCGCCGAAGTGAGCCTATTGGCGAGCCGGAAGCGTTCACGCCACCGCGTCGCCCGGCAGCGCCTTGCCGCGGGCCGCCAGCAGGCGCTTCAGGCTGTCGGCGTTCAGGCTCGGCTCATCGACGAGCAGGCTCGCCATCTCGGTCAGGATGTAGCCGTCGATGTCGTCGCCGGTCCAGCCGGCCACCACCAGTTGCTCGCTGATCGCCTTCAGCGCCCCGTCGCGCAACTTGTCGGTCTGCCGGGAGGTCGTGCCCTCGTGGACGCCCAGCAGCGACGCCACTTCGCGCTGCGAGAGTTTGTAGCGCCAGCGCAGGCCCAACAGCAGCCGCTCGGCGTCGGGCAGGTCGCGCAGCCACTGCCTCGCGGCGTCGCAGAAGACTTCGTGCCAACGGGTTTCGGTCGGCGTCGCCGTCGGCATCGGCTGGGCGATGTCGTCGTCGGGCAGGCTCGTGACGCCGTGGTGCGACCGCAGTTCGGAGAGGTGGCGGTTCTGGAAGACGCGGATGAGCCACGGGGCGAGCGGCCGCTGACCGTCGTAGCGGGCCAGTACCGGCGTGCCGCCGTCGCGCTCCGGGGCGATGAGGACACTCCAGAACTCGCCGACGCTCGACTCCTGTCGCTCGTCGTCGCGCGGGTAGAGTCGGCAGGCGCGGGCACGCAACGCATCGACGAGCAGGCAGTCGGAGCGGCCGGTGCGGGCGGCGAAGAGCATCTCCCACGCGGCGTTCTGGTTGGTCAGGCAGCCGACCGCGACCAGCCAGTCGAGAACATACAGCGTGTCGAGGTAGCTTTCCCACGTTAACGGCGTGGGACTCTTCGCGGCCGACAGGGCAAAAGTACGCGCCAGGTGCGCGCGGAAGCCGGGCTGCGTCAGCGCGATCGACGGCAGTTGCAGCCGCGCGAAGTGGAACAGCAGCGTCACCCGGCCCTCGGGCGGGGCGGTCGCGGGCGTCGGGGCGGGGCCGGCCGTGGCCATCGGGGGTCCGTCCGGGGGTTACTGGGGCGTGAAGACCAACACTTGCAGGCACGACGGCGGCAGCGGCTCCTTCTCCGGCAGCGGCGGGGGCGTCACCCCCAGGCCCAGCGCCGTCATCTTGCGGCGCGTCACCCAGCCCAATTTATGCACGCCGTGCGACTTCAGGTGCGCCAGCGCGACCTCGGCTTGCTGCCGCGTCAACTCGACCGCCGAGGCCGGGGTTTGCGACTTGCCGGCCGGGTCGAAGAAGGCGACCACGACGACCTCCGCCTTGTCGTTCGTCAGCCGCGACAGCCACGCCGCGGCCGCGTCGAGGTGGGCCTTGCCGCCGTCGGTGAGGATCGCCGTGCCCGGCTCGAACAGGTCGTCGGCGTTGTAGGTCATCGCCTCGCGGCGCGACGCCGGCCGGACGATCAGCGCCACCGGGTCTTCGACGTAACTGCGGATCAGCGGCATCTTCGCGATGGCGTCGGTCCCCTGGCGCACGCTCTTGAGCGTCGCCCGGCCGTCCTCGACGAACTGCGTGACGTTGGCGACCTCCCGCCGCGAGTCCTTGGCGAGGCCCTTCAGATCCTGGTAAAGCTCGTCGTCACGGACCAGCCGCGCCAGCGTGCCGTTGCCGGTACGGACCTCGCGGAGCAGCAGCGCCGCCTCGTCGGCCGCCGCGCCGAACTTGGCCGCCGACGCGCCGAGGTCGGGCGACTCGGTCGCGCGAAGCTGGCGTTCGGTCAGCGGCCCCGTGGCTGGGGTGCCGGGGTTCACCGCGACGACTTTCGCACTGAGTAGGCCGGTCGAGTGCAGCGACGCGGAGGCGTCGGCGTACAGGCGGTCGGCGTACTTGGCGTCGAGCTTGAGCCGCAGGGTCACAACGGCTCCAGGGCCGTCGCCGGCGGGGTAGTCGATGGCGACGACTTGCCCGGCGTTGACCCCGCGGATGCGCACCGCCGTGCCGGGGGCCACGTCGTGGACCTCCGCGAAGCCGACGCTCACGTCGAACGTCGGCGCGAACAGCCCCTGGTGCGAGCCGATGCGCCACAGCGACCCCGCCGCGAGGGCGAGGGTCACCAGCACGACCAGCCCCAGCAGCGCCGCCTGCCGGCGTGACAACCCTTGCGACATCGAATCCCCTCCGCCGGACCGGGAACCGCCCCGGTGGTACTTCGCGTCAGGAGGCCATCGCTTTTTGGAACGCGGCCACGCCGACGCCGGGGGTCACGGGGAAGCCGACTTCCAGCAAGATCAACTCCAGCGACGCGACGGCCCCGAGCACGTCGAAGGCGTCGGTGTAGCCCATGTGGCTCAGACGCCAGATCGTGCCCTTCATCGCGTCCTGGCCGTCGGCGAGCTTGTAGCCGTGCGTCTTCTCCATCTTCTTGAGGACCGCCGACCCGTCGATCCCGGCCGGGACTTTGATGACCGTCAGGCCGCTGTTGGGGCGAACCGGGAAGAGTTCGAGGCCCATCGCGGCGACGGCGGCGCGGCAGGCGGCGGCCATCTTGGCGTGGCGCGCCCACAAGTTCTCGATGCCCTCGGCGCGGATGCGCTTGAGGCTGAGCCGCTGGGCCTTGATGAGCGTGTTGGCCGGCGTGAAGGGGGTGTCGCTCTCGAGGATCGCCTTCTTGTAGCGGCGCAAGTCGAGGTAAAAACTGCGCGGCGCGACCGCCTCGATCTTCTTCCAGGCCTTGTCGCTGACGCTGACGAAGGCCAGGCCCGGCGGCAGCATCAGGGCCTTTTGCGACCCGGTGACGACGATGTCGAGCTTCCAGTCATCGACCCGGCACTCCATCGCACCCAGGCCGCTGATGCCGTCCACGATGAGGATGGCGTTGGTCTTGGCGACGAGCTTGCCGAAGGCTTCGAGGTCGTGGCCGACGCCGGTGCTCGTCTCGCTGAGCGTCGAGCAGACGGCCACGGCGTCGGGGTTCGCTGCGAGCGCGGCTTCGAGCATGTCCGGGGTGACGACCTGGCCGTAGGGCACTTCGACGACGACGGTGTTGGCCCCGTAGACCTTGAGGATGTTCTTCCAGCGCTCGCCCCAGCGGCCGGCGGTGAGCAGGATGACCTTGTCGCCGGGGGCAATGGCGGTGTTGATCGCCGCGTCCATGCCGCCGGTGCCGGAGGCGGTGAGGGTGAGGACGGGGTTGACGGTCTGGAAGACGTACTTGAGGTCTTCGGTCATCTCGGCGAGGATCGCCTTCGACTCGGCGGAGCGGTGGTACGTGACCGGCTTCGCCAGCTCCAGCAGCGTCTCTTCGGGGACGGGGGTGGGGCCGGGGGTGAAGAGGCGCGGCTTCATACGAAGGGTTCCTGACGGGGGAGGCGGAGCGACACCATTCTAGTAACTCGACCCCGCGGGCCGTAGTTGGGTGCGCGGCGCGAACCAAAAACTCCGCCGGGGTGTCGGGCGGCAAGTCCGCGTACCATAACGGCAACGACCGCACCAGCCGAGGGCGACGCCGATGTCAACCGACCCTACGCCCGAGACCCCGCCGCCGCCGAAGCCGCACTTCCTGCGGCGCGTGCAAATCCGCAACTACAAGAGCATCGCGTTTTGCGACGTGACCTTGGAGCCGCTGACGATCCTGGTCGGCCGCAACGCGACCGGCAAGAGCAACTTCCTCGACGCCTTGGGCTTCCTGCGCGACGTGGTCGTGAAGAGCGTCGCTGACGCGGTGTACCTGCACGGTAGTCGGGACGCCGTCGTGTGCCGGTCATCCCGAGACGGGGTGGTTGCAATCGATATCGAGTGCGAATACCAAAACCCGCACACCGAAATTATCTATCAAACCAAGTACGGCATCGAACTCAATCTTGCGGCAGACACGCGCGCCGGTATCGCCTCCGAACATCTTCAAATTACGGAAGTGGCGGGCGGCCGCATGATCGGCTTCGACCGCCATGACAATCAAGTTACCTCAGTCGGCGACCCGCACCAGTCGCTACCTTTGAACGGCTGGTCGCCCCCTTCGGACAGACCAATGCTTGGAATGTATGCGCACATGGACGCGCTGGATTTCGGCGGGTTACTTGCGAACATTCGATTATACAACTTCAATCCCGCCCCCATGCGTCTACCGCAGTTGCCCACACCCGGTACGTTTCTGATGCCCGACGGCTCGAACCTGGCGAGTGTGTACAACTCGACGATGGTCGCCGACCCCGCCGCGGCGAAGCGGGCGGCGCGCTACCTCAACGCGGTGGCGCGGTCGGTCGAGTTCGCAGGCGTGCTTTCGGCCGGCGGCTACGAAATCCTGGAGTTCGACACCTCCGGCAACGCCGATTTCTGGAACGGCCCCGACCGCAAAGCCGACCGGTTCCCGGCCGCGAGCATGTCCGACGGCACCCTGCGGGCGTTCGCGGCGGTGATGGCGGCGTTCCAGACGGTGAATCCCTACGGCTCCCCGAGTCTCGTGGCCATCGAGGAGCCGGAGACGGCGCTGCACCCCGCGGCGATGCGGGCACTCGTGGCGGCGCTCGACGAGGCGACGTGGCGGACGCAAATCTTGATCACTACGCACTCGCCGGACTTGCTCGACGCCGAGGAGGTGAAGCCGGCCAACGTCCGCGTCGTCGAGATGGTGGACGGCCACACAGTCATCGGCCCGGTGGACGGGGCGAGTGTTAGCAACGTCCGCGACGACTTGGCAACACTCGGCGAGCTTGAACGGGGACGGCAGTTGGGATTGGACCGGGACGACCTGGTACGGCAGGCCGAGTTGGCGGGACGGGAGTTGATCCGTTCATGACAATTTTTGTAGCCCCAATTGTTGAAGGAGCAACCGAAGAGCGATGCCTCAAAATCCTGCTGTCACGCCTCTGGAAGTTTGTCACTCCTGCGGGAAATGATTCCGTACTGGCTGTGCTCAAGCCGCTCCCTACGAAACGCTCCTCGTTGATTAAGATCGGAGATTCCGAACTGCCGAAGCAAATCCAGTTGGCCGCGAATAGTCTGCGAGACGCTTTGTGGCAGCCGGAAGTGGACACGGGTTTTATCCTCTTGATGGTCGATGCCGAAGAGGACTGCCCGGCGACCTTGGGGCCGCTACTGCTTCAGCGAGCGAAAGAGACCCGCGCCGACCTGGACATCGCTTGCGTCTTGCCGAAACGCGAGTTGGAAAACTGGTTCAAGGCGGCGGCGGCGTCCCTGGGCGGCGTCTGCGGCTTGCCGGCTGACTTGGCCGTTGCCGGGGACGCCGAACACGGCAGCGGCGGCGAGTGGCTCACGTCTCAGAAGCGACGATTGGGCAGGAACTTGAAGTACACGAAGCCGGACGACGCCGTCGAACTCGCCAAGGCGATGGACCTCGCCGAGTGTCGGGCCAACTCGCCGTCGTTCGCCAAGCTGTGCCGGGTACTCGCCGACCGCGTCCCCGCGCCGCCGGTCGTTCCGGAACCCGTAGCGGCGACGTGACGACGACGGCAGCGGGTACGGGGCGGCGTCGATTTCCCTGGGTGGGCGCTTGGGGCAGGGGTATACTTCCCGCCGTCCCTTGCCCCCGCGCCCCTCCCCTCACCCCCGGCCCCCCATGACCCGACTCCTCGCGACCCTCGCCCTCCTCGCCGCCGCGGCCGGCAACCCCGCCCGGGCCGACGACCCCAAGCCGGTCCGGGCCCTGCTCGTGATCGGCGGCTGCTGCCACGACTACGCCAAGCAGAAGGACCTGCTCACCAAGGGCGTCTCGGCCCGCGCCAACGTGCAGTGGGCCATCGCTTACGACCCGGACACGGGGACCAAGCACCTGAACCCGGCCTACGCCAAGCCGGACTGGGCCAAGGGGTTCGACGTGGTCGTCCACGACGAGTGCTGCGCCGACGTCACCGACCCGGCGGCCGTCGCCCGCATCCTCCAGCCGCACCAGGACGGCCTGCCGGGGGTGGTGCTGCACTGCGGCGTCCACAGCTACCGCACGGCCGGCTACCCGGCCAAGACGACGCCGTGGTTCGAGTTCACCGGCCTGGCCTCGACCGGCCACGGCCCGCAGGCCCCGATCCGGGTGAAGTACGCCGAGCCGGGCCACGCCGTCACCAAGGGGCTGGCCGACTGGACCACGGTCAACGAGGAGCTTTACAACAACTCGACCGGCAAGCTCCTCGACACGGCGAAGCCGCTGGCCGGGGGCGAGCAGACGGTGACGGACAAGGCCGGCAAGGCGACGACGGCCGCGGGCGTGGTCGCCTGGACGAACACCTACGCCGGCAAGACGAAGGTCTTCGCCACGACGCTGGGGCACAACAACGAGACGGTCGCCGACGCGAAGTACCTCGACCTGGTGGCGCGGGGGCTGCTGTGGTCGGCCGGCAAACTCGACGACGCGCACCTGGTGCCGGCCCGCCGGGTGATGCTGGCGGACTGAGCCCCTGGCTGGGGTGACCCGTCCCGCGCGACCGCCCCCTTCAGGCGTCGCGGAGCGGATCAGGGTCCAGTCGCGACCGGTTCGACGTTCCCGCGCGGCCGGGCC